>NZ_JCANSZ010000035.1:0-86741 GCF_059570535.1 Streptomyces sp. CNP082 | reverse complement strand
GCGGGTGGGCAGGTGGGCGCGGGTGGGGAGGCGTGTGCCGGGGTGGGTTGCCGACGTCGCGCTGGGGTTGCTGATGGGTGCCGGCGTGCTGGGCCGGGGGCTGGACGAGGCGTGGGGCCCGGTCGTGCCTGTCGCGGCGCTGCTTGCCGCCGTCGGCGTGGGGTTGTGGCGTCGGTTGCCGGGTGCCGCGCTGGCGCTGGCGTGCGGCGCCGGCGTGCTGGTGACGGCGCTCCGGATGGCGGAGCCGGGGCTGGTCGCGGTGGGGCTCACCGGCTACCGGGTCGGCGTCGTGAGCGGGCGGCGGACCGTGCTGCGGTCCGGCGTGGCGGCGGTTGTGGGGCTGTCGGCGGGGTCGGGGCGGTTTTCACGGCGGCCGTGGCGTAGGCGCGGATGAGGCGGCCTGCGACAGTGGGGCTGAGGGCGCCGTCACCGGCGGCGATCTCCTTCTAGGCGGCGCTTTTGAGGAGGAAGGCGGCGAGCAGGTGGGGATCTACGGGCACGCGGCGATCCTCAGTGCCTGACGCCCGGCCGGGTAATCGAATGTCCGGCCCGGGCGGGCCGGGGGCGGTGGATGGGACCGGGTGTGCTGGTCAGGGGGGTGCCGGTGCCGCCGGCGCGCACGGCGACGATCTCGGCGGCTATGGAGAGGGCCGTCTCCTCGGGGGTGGTACCGCCCAGGTCGAGGCCGATCGGAGAGCGGAGACGGTCGAGTTCGGCGTCGGTGAGACCGGCCTGGCGGAGCCGGGTCATCCGGTCCCGGTGTGTGCGGCGGGAGCCCATGGCGCCGATGTAGGCGGCCGGCCGTCGCAGCGCCCGGGTGAGGAGCGGGACGTCGAACTTCGGGTCGTGGGTGAGGATGCACAGCACGGTGCGGGCGTCCGTCCGGATGGTGTCGAGGTGGCGGTGCGGCCAGTCGACGACGAGTTCGTCGGTTTCGGGGAACCGCGCCCGGGTGGCGAAGACGGGCCGGGCGTCGCAGACGGTGAGGTGGTAGCCCAGGAACTTCCCGGCCTGTACGAGCGCGGCGGCGACGTCGACGGCGCCGAAGACGATCATGCGGGGCGGTGGAGCGGAGCATTCAACGAGGAGGGTCAGCGGCTCGCCGCATCGGGCGGGGGCGGCGTCGATCTCCACGGTGCCGGTGCGGCCCATGTCCAGCATGTCCTTCGCCCCGGCCGCGGCGGCGGCGTCCAGTTCGGCGTTCCGGTCGTACGTTCCCTCGTATGTGCCGTCCGGGCGTACCAGAAGTGCGCGGCCCAGCAGTTTCTCCGGCCCGCGGGCGATCCGTGCGAGCGCCGCCGGCTGCCCGCGATCGGCGGCGGTCAGGGCGGTGGCGAGCACGGCCCGGTCGGGGGTGTCGGAGCGTACCGGCGTGACGAGGACGTCGATGACGCCACCGCACGTCAGGCCGATGGCGAACGCGTCGTCGTCGGCGTAGCCGAAGCGCTCGACGCAGGGGCGGCCGGTCCCGAGCGCCTGTCGGCACAGCTCGTAGACGGCGCCCTCGACGCAGCCGCCGGAGACGCTGCCGATCGCGGCGCCGCCGGCGTCCACGGCCAGCGCCGCACCCGGCGGGCGGGGGGCGCTGCCGCGGACGCGGATGACGGAGGCGACGGCGAAGTCGCGGCCCTGGGCAAGCCAGCCGGACAGCTCAGCGGAGATATCGAGCATGGTCTGTGCGTCGTCCCTCCCGGTCAACCGATCAGCTTGTCGGGGGAGATGGGCAGGTCGCGGATGCGTGTGCCGGTTGCGTGGAAGACGGCGTTGGCGATGGCCGCGGCCGAGCCGATGGTGCCGATCTCGCCGACGCCGCGGCTGCCCAGAGGGCTGATGACGGGATCGGGGTGGTCGAGGAAGCGCACGTCGATCTCGGGGACGTCGGCGTTGACCGGCACCAGGTACTCGGCGAAGTTGGCGTTGGCGATCCGGCCGGTGGCCGGCTCCACGTCGGCGCCCTCCAGCAGCGCCTGGCCCAGGCCGAACGTGACGCTGCCGACGATCTGGTTGCGCGCCGCCGCGGTGTTGAGGATCGTGCCGGCGTCCACCACGGTCGTGATCCGTGCGACGCGCGTCTCGCCGGTGAAGCGGTTGACCCGGACTTCGGCGAAGTGCGCGACGAAGGTGTTGAGGGCGTACTGCGCGAACTCCGCGCCGGGGCCGCTGGACTTCTCGGCGCCGATCGTGTCGGTGCGCGTCATGCTCAGCAGCCGGTCCCAGCCGATGCTGCGCCCGTTGGCGGTCAGCGCGCCGTTGTGGTAGCGCACGACCTCGGGGCCGAGGCCGCGAAACGGTGAGCGCCGGTGCGTGATCGCGTGCTCGATCAGGGCGGTGATGGCCGCCTCGCTCGCGTCCTGGACCGCGGGCGCGACGCTGGCGGTGCCCGCGGAGCCGGCGGCCAGGCCCCACCCTTGCGGCGACCGCGACCGCACGGCGTTGTCCCCCACGACGGCCTCGACGCGCGCGACCGGGATGCCCAGGCTGTCTGAGGCCATCATGGCCACGACGGTGGTCATACCGGTGCCGGGGTCGGATGTGGCGGCCTCGACGGCGATCGTGCCGTCACGCCGGAAGGCCACGTGCGCCGAGATCGGGTAGCGGATCGCGCCGAAGACGCCGACCGCCATCCCCATGCCGGTGCGCCACTCGCCGTCCACGAGCGTGCCCGGCGTGCGCGGTCGGCGCGACCAGCCGAAGCTTCCGGCGCCGACGGTCATGCACTCGTCGAGGTGCTTGCTGGAGTAGGGCAGCCCGGTGATCGGATGGGAGTCGGCGTTGTTTGCGCGCCGCAGCTCGACCGGGTCGATGCCAAGTTCGTACGCCAGCTCGTCCATCGCGCACTCCAGCGCGAACGAGCTGGGTTCCTCGCCGGGCGCGCGCATGATCGTCCCCGGTGGGACGTCGAGGGTGACGGTGCGGTTGGCCGTGTAGATGTTGGGCGAGGCATAGACGTGCTGGGAGTAGCGGGCGAAGCCCCCGCCGGCCTTGCTGGTGGTCGGCTTTGCCGTCACGCAGTCGTGCTTGATGGCGCGCAGCGTGCCGTCGCGTGCGGCGCCGAGGTCGAGCGTCTGATGGGTCGCCAGCCGGTGGCCGGTCACGGTGTAGAGCTGCTCGCGGGTGAGCGTCACCTTGACCGGGCGTCCGGTCTGCCGTGCGGCGGCTGCCGCCAGCACGGTCGGCGCCCAGGTGGCCACCTTGCCGCCGAAGCCGCCGCCCACGTACGGGCTGATCACGTGTACGCGCTCGACGTCGATGTCCATCGCGTAGGCGATCTCCGCGGCGTGCATCAGCGGGCCCTGGTTGCCGCTGTGGACCGTGAGCGTGCCGTCGCGGTCCCAGGCCGCGACGGCGGCGTGCGGCTCCATCGGGTTGTGGTGCTCGGGCCGCTGGCTGAAGGTGGCGCTGACGGTGACTTCACTCGCCGCCAGGGCCTGGTCGATCGACTCGTACCCGGGCTGCAGGTGCGCCTCGACCGCCGGCACGGGCGGCAGCCCCTGGGCCGGCGGCTCCGGCGGCGGTGTGACGGCGCCGGGGAGGCCGTCGGCGAACGAGGTGCGCGCCTGCTCGACGTCGTACGAGGTCTCGACGAGCGCCGCCGCGTCGCGTGCCTGCTCGAAGGTCTCGGCGACCACCATGCCGATGACCTGCCCGTGGTGGCGGACCCCGCGGTCGCCGGGCTGCAACGGGAAGTAGTTCGGCCCCGTGGTGTTCAGCGGTCCTTCCAGCCACGGACCCGCGTAGGGCAGGGGGTTGAAGGGTGTGTAGACCGCGACCACGCCGGGGGCCTCGCGGGCGGCGTCGACGAGCATCGCACGCACCGTGCCCTTCGCGACGGTGCTGAGCACGAGGTGGCCGTACGCGAGGCCGCGCGGGCGGTGGTCGGCGGCGTAGCGCGCGGTGCCGGTCACCTTGGCGCGGCCGTCCACGCGCTCGACCGCGGTGCCTATGGGTGAGGTGGCCATGATCAACCTCCCAGGCTGAGCAGAGCACGGACGAGGGTGCGGCGCAGCAGCGCCGGCTTGAACCTGTTGTGCGCCAGCGTGCGGGCGCCATCGGCGGCACCGGCGACGGCGGTCTCGATCGCGTCCCGCCGCAACGGCGTGCCCAGCAGGGCCTGTTCCACGCCGGGCAGCCGCCAGGGCCTGGTACCGACGCCGCCGGCCGCGACCCGGGCCTCGCGGATCGTGCCGTCGCGCAGGTCGACCGCGACCGCCGCAGAGGTGAGCGCGAACTCGTAGGCGGCACGGTCGCGGACCTTCACGTACGTCGACCGCCGTGCCCAGTGCAGCAGGGGGACCGTCACGCCGGTGACGAGTTCACCCGGCTGCAGCCGGTTCTCCCGGTGCGGCGTGCTGCCCGGCAGCCGGTAGAAGTCCTCAAGCCGGACGCGGCGTTCGCCGTCGCTGCCGCGCAGGTGGACCGAAGTGTCCAGCGCGACCAGGGCCACGGCGAGGTCGCTGGGGTGGGTGGCGGCGCAGTCGTCGCTGGTGCCGAGGACGGCGTGCGAGCGGTTGGCGCCCTCGATCGCCGGGCAGCCGCTGCCGGGTTCGCGCTTGTTGCACGGCGTTCCGGTGTCCCGGAAGTAGCCGCACCGGGTGCGCTGCAGCAGGTTGCCGCCGATGGTCGCCATGTTCCGCAGTTGGGGCGAGGCGCTCTGCAGCAGGGCCTCGGCGACCAGCGGGAAGAGGGAGACCACCGCCTCGTGCGTGGCGGCCTCGCTCATCCGCGCGCCCGCGCCGATGAACAGGCCCTCCCTGCCGAGTGAGATACGGCCCAGCGGCAGCCGGCGGGTGTCCAGGACCAGCCGGGGCGTCATGACCTCCAGCTTCATGAGGTCGACCAGCGTGGTGCCGCCGGCGAGGTAGGCGGAGCCGTCGTCGGCGGAGGCCGCCGAGATTGCCTCCTCGACGCTGTCCGGGGTGGCGTAGGCGAACGGCCGCATCAGGCGGCACCGCCCTTGACCGCCTCGACGATGCTCGGATAGGCCGCGCAACGGCAGATGTTGCCGGACATGAACTCGCGGATCTCGCCGTCCGAGCGGGCGTGCCCCTCGTCGACGAGCGCGACCGCCGACATGATCTGCCCCGGCGTGCAGTACCCGCACTGCAGCGCGTCGCGGTCGAGGAACGACTGCTGCATGGGATGCAGCCGGTCGCCGTCCGCGAGGCCCTCGATCGTGGTGACCGGCCGCTCGTGCACGCTCGCCGCCAGGGTGAGGCACGACAGCACCCGGCTGCCGTCGACGTGTACCGTGCAGGCCCCGCACTGGCCGCGGTCGCAGCCCTTCTTCGTGCCGGTGAGCGCGAGCCGGTCCCGCAGCGTGTCCAGCAGCGTCGAGCGCGGGTCGAGCCGCAGGGCGTCGGCGTGCCCGTTCACCTGTAGCGTCACGTCCACCTGCTCCTGGCCGGCGGCCGTCGCGAGGCCCGTGGATTCCTGCGACGCCATGGCGCCCGCACCGGCCGCGACCACGGCCGTGGACACCGCGGCGGAGCGGGCCAGGAAACCGCGCCGGGGCAGTCCACTGCGGGACCTCGGCGGTTCTGCCGGTTCTGCCGGTTCTGCCGGGTTCGTCGAGTCTGCGGGGCTGTTGGTCGAAGGAGGCATCGGTATTCCCTCGGGTGGAGTCATTCCTGTTCAAAGATGAGACAGACTGTCTCGTTGATGAGACATATCTGTCAAGCTGCTGGTCGGCTATGTACGATGGCGCCGATGGTCAGAAGCCCCGCCCTCCGCGATCACGTCGCCGCCGGCATCCTTGAGGTTGCGAGCGGCGTCCTCGCCGAGCGCGGCGAGGCGGCGAGCATGACTGACATCGCCAAGGCGGCAGGCGTCGCGCGGGCGACGCTCTACCGCTACTTCCCCAACCGGGAGGCCCTGCTCGAAGCGCTGCGGGAGGCCGCCCTTGAGGAACTGTCCACGCGTATCGCCGATGCCAGGCCCGACTCCGTACCCCTGGAGGACGCCGTCGCCAGGCTGACCCGGGCGGTGATGGCGCTGGTCGGGAAGTACCGGGCGCTCGCGCTGTTCGACAACATCCCGCAGCGGAAGGGGGGACCGGCGGCACCCATGATGGAGGAGGTGCAGGCGTTGCTGGAGCGCGCCGAGCGGGAAGGCGCCCTGCGCACCGACCTGCCCACCGCGCACCTGCTGATCGTCTACGCGTCTCTGCTGAGGGGCATCTCGGGGCATGTCGTCCACGGACGCCTCGGCGTCGAGGAGGCGAGCACCGCGATCACCCGGGTCTTCCTCGGCGGCGTGCTCGCGACGTGAGCCGGACCCCCTGCCCCCCGGGTCAGGCGCTGATGCCGCGTTCGGTGAAGACCTCGCGGACCACGCCGATGGCGCCCTGCGCCCGGGGGAATCCCGTGTAGGGGACGGTCTGGATGACGGTCTCGATCACCTGCCGGGGTGAGAGGCCCACGTTGAGCGCGGCGTTCACGTGCACCCGCTGCTGCGGCGCGGTGTCGCCGAAGGCGATCAGGCCGCCCAGCGTGACGAGCTGGCGTTGGGGCAGATCCAGGCCGGGCCGGGAGTACACGTCGCCGAAGGTGAACTCGACGATGTACCGGCCGAGATCCGGCGCCACGTCCTTCAGCGACTCGATGACCTCGAGACCGTGGGAGCCGTCGACCGTGCGCAGCATCTCCACCCCCCGCCCGTAGCGGTCCCCGCCCGCGGGCACCTCGATCGGATCGATGTGCTCGTGCCGCTCTTCGAAGACGGCGCGGGCGGCGGTCAGCGCGTTGAGGGTGCGGGTGAAGCCGGTGAAGGGAACCAGGTGGATCAGTGCTTCGATGATCTGCTCCGGGACGAGGCCGGAGTGGAGTGCGGCGCCGATGTGGAAGCGGAGCTGCGCGGCGGTGTCCCCGGCGGCGGTGAGGGCGCCGACGGTGACGAGCTGCCGCTGCCGTTCGTCCAGACCCGGCCTGGCGTGCACGTCCCCGTAGGCGAACTCGACGACGAAGCGCCCCAGATCGGGTGCGACGTCGTCCAGCGCCGTGACGGTGTCGAGGGCGTCGGGGCCGGCGATCCGCCGCATGCGCGCCACGCCGCGCGCATACCGCCGGGAACTCCCGTCGTGCGCCGCGGCCCGGCCGGCGGCCGGCAGCGAGGCGGCCATCGCGCCGGCTGTGCCGGCGGCGCCGTAGCGCAGCAGGGCGCGGCGGCGGGTGGGCTTATCCTGCGGGGTCGTCATCCTTCTCCTCCAGTAGCCGTTCGTAGTGGGTGATCTTGTCGCTGATGGCGGCGAGGCTGCGCATCACCGCCGCGTGCTCGTCGCGGACGCGGCGCTCGTGGGTGCGCAGCAGCTCCAGCCGGTCGCGTACGGTGGCGTCCCCGCCGCGGCGCAGCCGGGTGAAGCGCAGCATCTCCTGGATAGGCATCGCGGTCGTACGCAGCCGCAGCAGGAAGGCCAGCCAGGCGAGGTCCGACTGCCGGTAGCGGCGGTGCCCGTCCGGGGCACGTTCGACGCGGTCGATGAGCCCGATGCGCTCGTAGTAGCGGAGCGTGGTGGGGCTCAGCCCGGTGAACGCGGACGTCTCGGCGATGGTCAGGGGATCGGCGGCGGTCGGGGTGGCAGGGGGTGTGGTCATGCGGGGGACGGTAGGGGTTGGAGCGCGCTTCAAGGCAACGGGCCCCGGCGTCATCCGGGCACCCGGTAGACGGCGGAGTCGCCCCAGGTCGCGGTGTGCAGCTCGCCCGCCGCGTCGACGCCGAGGGCGACGGGCGAGTCGAGGCCGCCCAGGACGGGCCGGGTCGAGCCGTCGGGCCGTACGCGGGTGACCTCACCACCCGCGCGGTCGGCAACGTACAACTCGCCGTCCTCGGTGACGACGATGCCCACGCCCGGGCCCTCGACGTCGTCCGAGAGGGTCTCGGGCCGTCCGCCCGGCCGGATGCGTGCGATGCCGCCGTCGTAGTTGGCCACGTACACGGTGCCGTCCGGATGCGCGGCCACCCCTACGGGGGTGCGCAGCCCGCGGGCCAGTGTGCTGAGCGCCCCGTCCGGGCCGACCCGGACGATCTCGTCGCTCGCCCGGTTGGCGACCAGCAGGCCGCCCTGCCGGTCGAAGCCGATGCCGGTGGGGGTGTGGAAGCCGTCGGCGAACTCCTCGAACTCACCTGCCCCGGTGGCCTGGTAGATCACGTCCGCGCCGTAGTCCGCGACGTACAGCACGCCGCCGTCCCCCATCGCCAGCCCCGCGGGAGAGTCCAGGCCGTCGAGGTACGTCGAGCGGGCGCCGTCCTCGCCGATGCGCTCCACGGTGCCCGCGGACCAGTTGGAGACGTACATGGCGCCGTCCGGGCCGAAGGCCAGCCCGGTCGGGGACGAGAAGCCCGTGTGCAGAGGGCCGGCCCTCGTCTCGAGCGCGCTGCTCGCGGAGGGCTGCGGCCTGACCGCCGCCGGGTCGCCTCCGTCGGCGCAGCCCGTGACGAACGCCGTGACCAGAGCGCCCACGACGAGCCGTGACCGGGTACAACGCATGACCACCTCACTTGGGCGGCTGGGGAGTTCCGACACGGGAAACGTACGAGTTGCAGCGCGCTGCAACGCAAGGGCAACCGGCCGGAAGGTGCCGAGACGCCATGTCGCGGATTGGCCTTCCGGTATAACGTGACCCGGAGAACGGCCGTTCTCGCCACGTGACCGGTGGCAGCAAGGGTGCGGGAGGACTGACGGGGATGACCGACATACGGTTGCTCGGCTCGGTGGAACTGCAGGGTGCGGGCGCGCGGCCGTACGCGGTCGGGCCGCCGCAGCAGCAGTGCGTGCTGGCTGTCCTGGCGATGTCGCCGGGGCGGGCGGTGGCGTTGGAGACGCTGATCAGGAACGCGTGGCGCGACGAGCCGGCCGAAGACGGGCGGGATGTGCTGTACGGCTACATCTCGCGGCTGCGGCGGGTGCTGCAGCGGGTAGGCGAGCAGAGTCCGGACACCCCCGTGATACGCCGGGAAGGCGGCGGGTACGTACTCGACGCCGCCCCCGAGCGGGTGGATCTGCACCGAGCCCGCCACCTGGCCGGCCGGGCCCGGGAGGTGCAGGCCGGTGATCCGGCGAGGGCGGCGGAGCTGCTGGCCGAGGCGACCACGCTGTGGCGCGGCACCCCACTGGCCGGGCTGCGGGGGCGGTGGGCGGAGCACGTGCGGGCGGGCCTGCAGCGCGAGTTGGTCACCCTGCTGACCGAGCGCTACGACATCGAGCTACGGCTCGGTCGCCATGCGCAGGCAGTGGCGATGCTCTCGGCGGAGGTCGTGGAGCATCCGCTGGCGGAGCCGCTGACGGAGAAGCTGATGCTGGCGCTGTACCGGGCCGGCCGGCAGGCCGACGCGCTGCATGCGTACGCCCGGATCCGGGAGCTGCTCGTCGAGGAGATCGGCGAGGAGCCGGGACCTCCGCTGCGCCGGCTGCAGGAGCGGATCCTGCGTCGGGACCAGGGCCTGCACCTGCCCCCGGACCCCCGCGGGCGACCGGGTACTGGGCAGCAGCCCGGCGGCAAGCAGGGTGGTGAACCGAGTGGTGAATCCTCGGATCGCGTGGCTCCGCCGGCTGCGGCCCTGCCGGCGGTGTGCCCGGCCCAGCTCCCGCCCGACGTCGCCGGGTTCACCGGGCGGGACGCATATGTGGACCGCTTGGACCGGATGTTGCCGGGGGCCGCGGGGCGGTCCGGGGGAGTGTCGATCTGCGCCGTGGTCGGTACCGCCGGGGTGGGTAAGACATCGCTGGTGGTGCACTGGGCGCACCGGGCCGCCGGCCGCTTCCCTGACGGTCAGCTATACGCCAACCTGCGCGGTTTCGCGGCTGCGGACCGTCCGACCGACCCGGCCGACGTGCTGCGCGGCTTCCTGCAGGCGCTGGGGGTTCCCGACGACCGGATTCCGGAGGGCACGGATACGCGTACCGGGCTGTTTCGCAGCCTGCTGGCCGGCCGCCGGGTTCTGGTGGTGCTGGACAACGCCCGTGACGACGACCAGGTGATGCCGCTGCTACCGGGGGCTTCCCGCTGTACCACTGTGATCACCAGCCGCCGTCAGCTGCCTGGCCTCGTCGCGGCCACGGGCGCGGATCAGATCCTCCTTGAGCCGTTCAGCAACGGGGAGGCGCGGCGGATGCTCGTCGGGCGGCTCGGGGAAGACCGTGTGGACGGCCGGCGGGAGGAGGTGACGGAGATCGTCAGGACCTGCGTGCGGCTGCCGCTGGCGCTCGCGCTTGTCGCCGCCCACAGCGCCGCCGGCCCGCACCTGGCCCTGGACAGGCTGGCAGGGCGGGATCCGGATGCGGGCGGACGCGATCTCGTTGCCGACATGCACACCGTGTTCTCCTGGTCGTACCGCGTCCTCAGCCCGGCCGCCGCCCGGCTGTTCCGCCTGCTCGGACTGCACCCCGGGCCCGAGTTCAGCAGCGGCGCGGCGGCCAGTCTGGCCGGTCTCGACCGGCCGCGGGCCAGGACTCTGTTGTCCGAGCTCACCCGGACCAGCCTGCTCACCGAGCCTGAATCGGGCCGGTTCACCGTCCATGACCTGCTGCGCGACTATGCCGCCGAGCTGGTCCGCGAGCACGACACTGAAGCACGCCGGCATGCTGCCGTGCACCGGGTCCTGGACTACTACCTGCACTCCGCCCACGCGGCCTGCCGGTCGATGTGGGCGCACCGCGACCGGCTCAAGGATCCCGGCACGGCATCGCCCGACGTCACACCCGAGGAGCACAACGGCTCCATGCACCCCATCGACTGGTTCGCCACCGAGCGGCGCAGGCTCACCGAGGCCGTACACCTCGCCGTACGTGAGGGATTCGACGGGCACGCCGTCCGCCTGGGCCTTCGGCTCGCCGACTACCTCGACCGCGACGGGCGCTGGATCGAGCAGAGCAGGCTGCAGGACACGATGGTCGCCGCCGCCCGGAGGGCGGCCGAGGACACCGAGGTGGCCGCCGTTCTCTGTGTCGACGCCAGGTCCGGATTCCGGCTGGGCCGGTTCGAGCAGGCTCGCGAGTCGCTGAGCAGCGCCCATGAGCTGTTCCATCGGGCCGGCGACCGTCTCGGCCAGGCGGATGTCCTCCACTTCCAGGCCACCTTGCACGAGGCTCAGGGCGACCTGCGCGAGGCGTTGCGCCATTCCCGTCAGGCGCTGGCCCTCTATCAGACACTCGGAGACCGGCGCGGCGCGGGCCGGGAACTGAACGCCATCGGCTGGATCTACGGTCTGCTCGACAAGCCGGAGCTGTCTCTGGACTACTGCCGCAAGGCGCTCACGGTGCAGGAGAGCGTGGGCGACCGCTTCAGCATGGGCGTCACCTGGGACAGCCTGGGCCGCGCCCACCAGCGCCTGGGCGATCCGCAGGAGGCGATGGCCTGCTTCCGGCGGGCGCTTCGGCTCCTGGAGTCCCCCGACGCGGCCGACCGCCTGAACGCCGCCATGGCACACACGGCCCTCGGCGACGCCCAGCAGAGGACCGGAGCCACCGCCGCGGCTCGCGCGTCGTGGGGGCGGGCACTGCGCATCTTCGAAGACCTCCGTCACCCCGCGGCGGCAGAACCCCGGGCCCGTCTGCAGAGCGCCTGACCCTCCGGCCCCAGCAGCCGGCGCCGGGGGCCTTTGCCGCCCGTTGCCGTGGGCGTCACCGCCGCGAGCCCGGAGAGGGAGACTTCCAAGCGGCGAAGTCCCTTACCAGCCCCGCTGGAACGAGATCACCACACCTGGTGCCGCATGAATGGAACCGCAAAGACCACGAGTTACAGCCGCCGTTTCAGATTCCACGAAGGTTCTCTGCAGGTCGTGCCGTTACAGTTCAACGGCCGATCGGCATCCGCAGAAAAGGGACCTCTGCTTCACGCAAGGCATGAGGCCTGCCGGGGGTGCCTACGGGACGAGGTCAAGGACGGATTTGACCACGCGCGTCGCATCTGCAGGCGCGCGCCTGCCGACCGGCCCGTCACATCGCCATCGCGAATCACAAGGACACACGTATGCAAACAAAGACACGGCTGGTGGGCGCCGCCATCACGGCGGCCGTTGTGCTGCCCCTCGCGGCGTCGACCGCCTTCGGCGAACCGGAGTCGAAAGGGGCGCAGACGGGGACCGCACGGGACTGCTCCGCTGAGCTTCCGGACGATCCCACGGAGGCGACCAGCCAGCTCCTGACGCTCATCCAGAAGCTGGAGGACCAGGGCCGCACGCAGGCCGAGATCGACAAGAAGCTGGCCGCGGACAACTGCGTGGAGCGGGTGGGCGGGGGCGATGAGGTCGGTACCCTCTCCAACCCGGATGAGGAGATCAAGCTTTCCAGGCCGGAGATCTACTCGGTCGTCGGGAAAAACCTCTATGTGGCCCGCGGCTCCTGGAAGTGGATCGAGGTCCCCGGCAAGGTCAAGGGATACGACGCATTCGGCCTCAGCTTCAGCAAGAAGGTCTCTCCTGTGGCCCACGTCCTCAGCTACGACGGCAAGCACTTCAAGAAGAAGACGACCAGGCAGGCGGAGACGGCCAACTCCTACGGAGCAGGGTTCATCTTCAACGAGGGCCCGAGGTACGCGGGTCTCGACGATATGCAGGGCCGGACAGGAACCATGGGCATCAGCTTCAAGGCCGCAAAGAAGGGGTGCTCGAACCACCAGGTGTTCTCGAAGTACGGCCACACCTGGAACGACAGCAGCGTGAGCGGCATATCCATCGGCACCACATCGATCGGCTTCACCTTTACGGACACCGCCAACAAGTGGCAGCAGTCCGGCAGCCCCAGCAGCGAAGTGAAGGTATGCCGGAGGTAGCAGCGGCATAGCGACGGCGGTCGGCGCCCCCGGGAGGGGCACCAACCGACGGGCAGCTTCACCTGCCTGGGCAGCGGCGAGATCACCACGCTCAAGGGTGCGGATCCCCGGGGATATCGTGGACCGGCGGCCTTCCCGGCGACGACTACCGCGCCATCGGCAGCCCGAACGGGGACGGCTGTTACCTGAAGGTGGTCGACAAGGGTGCGGTCAAGTACACCCCGGTATTCGACTCGAAGGCGGCCAAGTGGCACTCCCGGTAGTCAGCAACCCACTGTGATGTCCGTGTGGCACCGGGATCCCCGGTGCCACACGGACCCGCACCCCGTTGCGCGGGAGCTGACCGCGCGAGACCGCCGGACACCGACCACCGTGGCTCTCCGGTCACGACCGCCCAGATCGCCAACCCGCAGTCGACCAACCTCGTTGTCCAAGGGCACCGGACTCTGTTGCTCATCTCGTGGCGATACTGCGGGTCCCTCGGCCAGGGCGTCCAGCGCGACCTGCGATGGGCTGTCGGCGGGGGCGGTGTAGGTGACCAACTGCTGGTCGGCGGCCCTCGGCAGCAGCATGCCGACGTGGCGGCTGTCTCTGGGATTCTGACGCTGACCCCCCGACCTGTTCAGCCCCAGAGGGTGGAGATGAGGGCTGAGGTGATCCGGTCGTCGGCCTGCTGGATGAACCTGCCGGTGTGCAGGAGCAGTCCGTGGACGAAGCGGTCGCCGAGTTCGTCGCGGAGCCAGGCGAGGTGGTGTACGGCCTTGCGCCCGGGGTTTGCGGAGACTTTGATCTCGATGGCGATGACGCGGTGTCCGGACAGTTCGATGAGGGCGTCGGCCTCGCGGCGTCCCCGGTCCTGGCGCAGGTGGTCCCGACGCGGTTCGACGGTGGCGGCGTCACGAGTGATCAGTTGCTGGACGTAGGAGTCGAACCATCGTCGGCGACCCCGGTCGGAGAGCCGGAGCGCAGGTTCGGGGAAGCTGCCGTGCAGCGCCAGGTCGACGTATTCGCGGATGTCCGGGACCTCCTCCGGGAGCCGTACCCCGGACGGCCCGTCCGCCACAAGGCGGTCCACGAAGGGCGCGCGGGTGGTCTTGCCGCGTTGTTCGCGTACGGTCAGCCCGGTCATGGGGACGTGGATGACCCGGCCGGTGCCCGGCCAGGTGTGGGCGTCCAAGTCGGCGCGGACCGATCCGGTCAGGAGGTACCGGCCGGGCCTGGGGTCGCTGTCGACGGCGCGCTTGACAGCGCCGAGCACCTCGGGGGCTTCCCACCATTCGTCCAGGAGGACCGGTTCGGCCAGCCCACGCAGGGCGGCATCGGGGTCGGTACGGAAGACCTCGGCGACGCCGGGCTGATCGAGCTGGACAGTGGAGGCAGCATGCTGCCGGGCAGTGGTGGTCTTGCCTGACGTCCGAGGACCGACGAGTGATACCGCGGGCACTTCAGCGATCAGCTCGGTGACGAGCGGATCGACCAGGCGAGGCTGGTTGCTTGCGGAGATGCGGACGGCGTCCTGGTGCTGGGTCAGGTGCAGGTCGGTGGTGTCGCCCGCAAGGAGCCGGGCGGCGCGCGCGGTGGCGTCGGCCATGAGGCGTTCCAGGTCCGCGGCGGCCAGACCGGTGCCGGGTGGCGGGGCGACGGGCAGTGCTGTGGTGTGGGCGGCGTTCCCATGGCGAGCGGCGCGGCCGGCGTACGGACCAGATCATCGGCGACCGCGTGCGCGTGGTCGGTGTCGATCTGACCGAGGACGGACACGTGGTCGCACGCTGCGCCCGGGGGCCGGTCCGACAGGACGTCGGAATTCTGGACCTGCCGCTGCCGGAACCCGTCCCCGAGGGCTGGCAATGGATCGAGGCACTCCGCCACTGGGCCCGCTGAACTGACCCCTCGCGCAACCGCCCGGCTGAGCCCCTGCTCGAACGGACCGTCGCGCCGACTGCCGCTGACCGGACCGTGCAAGGAACAGACAGCACGTGGCGCGCATACTGCAGTATGCTTGCGCTATGGCTGACACCACGCGCATCACGGTGACACTCCCCACCGAGCAGGTGGCGGAGCTGAAGAAGATCACGGACAACATCTCCGGCTACGTGGCCGAAGCGGTCGCCAGACAGATCCGGCACCAGCTCCTGGGGGCCGACCTGCGCAGCCACACAGACGAGCACGGGGCCTTCAGTGAGGAAGAGCTGGCCGAGGCGCAGGCGCGGATCTTCGGTACCACGTCGGCCGCCGGCGGCGCGAGCGCCGCGTGAGCGGGCACATTGAGACCGTCGTCCTGGACAGCGAAGGGTTGTCGGCCTGGGTAGCGCAGGACCGGACGGTTCTGGCGATGTTCCAGGTGTTCCACGGCATGGGAGCGGACCTTGTCGTCAGCGCCAACACCATCGTGGAGGTGAGCCACGCCAGGGTGAACCTGCCCCGACTGCAATGGGCGCTCTCCCGGGTCAAGGTGGAGCCGGTCACGGAGGCAGCGGCCAAGGCGGCGGCCCACCTGCTCAAGGGCGCCGGCCTGCACGGACACAAGTACGCGATCGACGCCACCGTCGCGGAAGTATCCCTGCGCCAGCCCGGCCCGGTCGCCATCCTCACGTCGGATGTCGATGACATGACCCGGCTGTGCGGCAGCAAGGTCCGGATGATCGGGCTGTGACCGCGGCATCGTCCCGGGTCATGGACAGATCCGCGCAGATCCGCTGAGACCAGAGTCGCCGCAGGCCAACCTGTGATGGATGATCGTGTGGGTCCTGGCGGCCGGCAGCCGTCGTGACGTATCCCGGCGGAGGGTGTGGCTCCCCGCAGTCCGCGCCGATCGCTCCGTAGGACTTCTGACCGGTGACGATGTTGGTGCCGTTGAGCAGGGCAGCGGCCCGGTTGCGGTACCGCTCCCGGATCTCCGGGCCGGTGCGGAGCTCGTCCCGGTGCTGCCCGCCCGCCCAGCGCACGTACGGGTCCATGCTGCTGAACTCGCGTCAGGAGGCTGGCGATGAGATCAGGTGGCCGGGACCTTCGGCAAGACGGTCGCCGCCCTGCCCGACCGCGTGGAGGCCGGATCGCCGCGGTCCAGCCGTGGGGGTGAGGTGGTAGGTGGTATCGGCTGTGGTGGTGAAGGCGAGGAGATTGGTTTCGCCCTGTCGTACGGCCACCGGCTGGCCTTGGGTCGTGATTGTCAGCGGTGCGCCGGTGCGCACGTGGACGGTGCGGGGGTACCGGGCGTGCAGCGTTGCCTGGGTGATCCGGCCGTCCTCCCAGGTGATGTCGATGGTGTCGCCGCCGCGGGCGCGCAGGCCGGTGACCTGGCCGTTGGGTAGTTCAGGGGGGAGGGCGGGCAGGAGCTGGATCTCGCCGGTGTGGGATTGCAGCAGCCATTCGGAGATGCCGGCGGTGGCGCCGAAGTTGCCGTCGATCTGGAAGGGCGGGTGCAGGCAGAAGAGGTTGGGGGCAGTGCGGTCGGGGGTGAGCTGGTCGCGTAGCAGGTCGTAGGAGCGGGCGCCGTCCGCCAGCCGCGCCCAGAAGTTGATCTTCCACGCCAGAGACCAGCCGGTGCCGTCGTCGCCACGCTGTTCCAGCGTGACGCGGGCCGCCTGGGCCAGCTCGGGGGTGCCGTCCGGGGTGATCTGGTTGCCGGGGTGCAGACCGTAGAGGTGGGAGACGTGCCGATGGGTCTGCTCGGGGGCGATGGCGTCCCAGTCCGCCTGCCATTCCTGGATCTGTCCCTGGGCGCCGGTCTTCGTGGGCGGCAGGCGGTCGGACAGCGCCAGCACCTGTTCGCGGAAGTCCGCGTCCGTCTCCAGCAGCGCGGCGGCATCGGCGACCGCCCCGAACAGATCCCGGACGATCTGTATGTCCATGGTCGGCCCGGCGCAGACCGAGACACCGGGGTGGTGGGAGTTCTCCGGGGAGTTCGACGGGCACGTCACCAGGTAGCCGGTGCCCGGGTCCGTCACCAAAGTGTCGACGAAGAACTGTGCCGCGCCCTTCAGGGCCGGGTAACGGGCGCTCAGCGCCTCCAGGTCGCCGGTGAATCGGTAGTGCTCCCAGATGTGCAGTGCCAGCCAGGCGCCGCCGGTCTGCCACATGCCCCACAGCGCGCCGTCGACCGGCGCGGTGCCTCGCCAGCCGTCGGTGTTGTGGTGGCACACCCAGCCGTCGGCCCCGTACTGGAGGCTGGCGGTCCGCGCGCCGGTGACCGACAAGTCCTGCACCATCTCAAGCACGGGCTCCATCGTCTCGATGAGGTTGGCAGGGCCGGCGGGCCAGTAGTTCATCTCGGTGTTGATGTTGACGGTGTACTTCGAGTCCCAGGACGGGCTGAGCTGGTCGTTCCAGATTCCCTGGAGGTTGGCCGGCTGCGTGCCCGGGCGGGAGGAGGAGATCAGCAGGTAGCGGCCGAACTGGAAGAAGAGGGCCACCAGTTGTGGGTCGGAGCCGTCGGCGAAGCCGGCCACGCGCTGGTCGGTGGGCTGTTCGGCCGCGGAGGTGGTGCCCACGTCCAGGGCGGTCCGGTTGAAGTACTGCTGGTAGTCCTCCACATGCCGGGAGCGCAACTGCTCGAAGTCGAGGTCGCCCGCCGCCAGCAGGGGGTCGAGCGCGCGGGCGTCCTGGTTGCCGTTGACGTCGTTGTAGCTGGTGTAGTTGCCGCCGATCGATACCAACAGGGTCACCGCGTCGGCGTCGGCGACGGTCAGTGTTCCGTTCTGACTGGTCACCGAGCCGCCGGTGGTACGGACCGTGGCCAGTGCGCGGAAGCGCACCCGGCTCTGAACCCCTTCCCAGCTCTCCGTCGACCCGTCGAGACCGATCGTCAGCGGGTCCGGCGAATGCGTGGCGGAGGTCTGCGGGCTGTCGAACGCCGCGGAGAACGAGATCCGCCCACCGGTATCGGACGTGAGCCTCATCACGATCACCTGATCGGCGCCGCTGGCGAAGGTCTCCCGGGTGTAGGTGACGCCATCGCGCGTGAAGCGGGTCAGGGCGACCGCGGTCGTCAGATCCAGCTCACGGTAGTAGTCGCCGGCCGGTCCCCCCGAGGGGAAGGTCAGCACCAGGTTGCCGACCGTCTGGTACGGAAGCTCGCCGAGGGGCCTGCCCATGAAACTGCTGTCGATCAGCGACTGCGCGCCGGACCAGTCGCCCGCGAACACCCGGCGCCTGATCTCCGCCAGATTCGACAGACCCTGAGGGTTGGCCGGGTCGTACGGCCCGCCGGCCCAGATCGTGTCCTCGTTGAGCTGCAACCGCTCGGTTTCCACACCGCCGAAGACCATGGCGCCCAGCCGGCCGTTGCCGATCGGCAGTGCCTGCAGCCATTCGGCCGCCGGCCTGGGATACCACAGGCGCAGCTGGTGGTCCTGAACGGTCCGGCCGGTCGCCGCCGAGGCGGCGGAGGATTCGGCGGTGTGCCCGCCTGCGTGTGCGGGCACCGCTGTGCCCGTCGCCGTACCGGCGACCACGCCGGCGGCCGAGAGGGCCAGGAAGTGTCTGCGATCCGTGTGGGGGGACATGCGTGACTCCTCTGTCGGAGGCTGGGCGGCACCGGGGAGTGGTCCGGTCCTTAAGGCTCAGGCCGCGTTCCAGTAGACGGTGTAGTTCTCGTGGTTGTCGTAGAAGGGGATGAGGGTGACGGCTGTGCCGTTGGCGGTGGCGGTGAAGGTCAGCGGGGTATCGGTCGGGGTGATGGAGCCCGTGGTCAGGGTGGGGAGCCGGCCCCCGAGGTCGTCGCCGCCGTACGCGCCGGAGAGCACGACCGGCCCGTAGACGACCGCCTGGACCCGCTGGTCGTCGGGCGCGGGAAGCAGCCGGACGCTCATGGGGAGCCGGATCGTCACCGTGTCGTCCGGGGCCCAGGTGCGCTGGAGGACGGCGTAGGTGCCCGGCTCGGCGGCGACATCCTGGGGCTCTCCGTTGACTCTGATCGTGGCGCCGCTGGTCCAGCCGGGGATGCGGATGCGCAGCGCCCACTGCCCGCCGGTGCCGGTGATGCGCAGGGTGGTGGTGTCGGAGGCCGGGAAGTCGGTGGTCTGCTCGACGGTCACGTCGCGCTCGGACCAGGTGAGGGTGGAGGGGATGAACAGGTTGACGTACAGGCCGGCGTCGTCCTGGAAGTAGATGGAATCCATGAGCTGGGTGTGCATCTCCAGGCCGGTGCCCTGGCAGCACCAGAAGCTGTTGTAGTCGGTGCTCCAGGTGCCGCCGCCCCACGCCGGTCCGACGCCGCGTCGGCCCCCCGGGTTCAGCGGGGTGAAGTAGGTGATGTGGCCGTGGCTGTCGTTCGGGTTCTGCTGGCCGAGCATCTGGTTGAGCTGGGCGTTCTCGTAGTAGTCGGCGTACGCGACGCGCTCCGGGTCGAGGGTGAACAGCTCCCGGGTCAGCTTGAGCATGTTGTAGGTGTTGCAGCTCTCGCAGGTATCCCTGGCGAGGTATTGCGCGATCGCGTAGGGAGCCCGGAAGTGCTCCGCCTGGCTGTTGCCGCCGATGACGTAGGTGTGGGCGTCGGTGACGATGTCCCAGAAGTTGCGGGCGATGTCGCGGTAGCGCTGGGTGCCGCTCGCCTGGTATTCGCGGGCGCAGCCGGCCATCTTCGGCACCTGCGTGTTGGCGTGCAGCCCGGCGAGCCGGTCCTGGCCCGCCGCCAGGGGGTCGATCACCGCGGCGTGGTCGAAGCGCTGCGCCACCGTCAGCCACCGGGTGTCCCCCGTCTGCAGGGACAGGTCGGCCAGCACCGCGTTCATGCCGCCGAACTCGGTCCGCAAGACGGCCTGCATCTGGTCGTAGGACAGCCGGCCGGTGCGCCAGTCCACCCAGCCGGCCAGCGCCAGGAGTACGTCACGGGCCGCGGCGCTGTCCATGATGCGCCACACGTCCAGCAGCCCGGCCAGGGTCTTGTGGACGGCGTAGTACGGCACGTTGCCGTTGGACAGGTTCCCCGCCTCCAGCGCGCTGAACTCGGACTCGGGGAAGCCGGACAGGTAGCCGCTGCTGAACCCGGCGGCGCCGTTGTTGGCCTGGCACCTGGCCAGCTCCGCCACCATGCGGTCGGCCTTGTCCCTGCAGGTGCTGTCTCCCGTCACTGCGTACGCCTGCGCCCATGCCGTGAGGAAGTGCCCCTGCATGTGGGTGCGGAACGGGAACGTCGGCGCGTCCCAGCCGCCGTTGGCGGCGGCGCCGTTGGTGGACAGCCGGTGGTTGGCCCGGAAGTTGTAGAGGAGCCGTTCCACGTCGACGAAGCGGAGGTACTCCAGCGTGCGGTCCATGTTGTCCCGCCAGCGGCTCGCCGTCAGACGTACCCGGCCGGGGTCGAACGGGCGCGCCACCACGCCCGCCTGGTCCAGGGCGCCGGCCGCGGCGGCGCGGGCCGCCGGGGCACCGGCGGCGGCCAGCGCGGCGGCTCCGGCGGCGGAGAGCAGAACCTGTCTGCGGTTGAGGTGAGGAGACATGCGTAAGGTGTCCTTTCCTGTGCGGGGGGATGGGCCGGGCGCTACGGCGTTGCCAGTTCGAAGCGTGCGACAGTCACCGCGCCGCCGAGGGAACGGGTGGCGTGGTGGAAGAGGGCGAAGCGGTAGCCCATGAAGAACCGCCAGTCGTTGCCCATGGCGAAGTCGGGACCCAGGGGCGTGAAGCCGGTGCCGTCCGTGCTGTAGGAGAAGCGTCCCGGCCGGCTCGATCCGGGACGGATGTCGGCGGTGGCGCGCAGCCAGATCCGGCCGCCGGTGAGGTCGGCGGCGGCCCGCTCGGTGCCGGTGCCGGTGGTGTTCCAGTTGCTGTCCATCGTCAGCCCGTCCACCATCACCACCCTGCTGGCGCCGCCCTCGCGCTTGACGCCGATCCAGGCGGAGGAGTCACGCAGCAGCGCGAGTCCGGCGCGGTCGCCGTCGGTCATCGCGGTGACGTCGAGTTCGATCGTGGCGGTGGAGCTGGGGCCCTGGATGCGGTGGGTCAGGGTGTTGCGGGCCTGGTAGAGGTCGCCGGTGACGGTGGCGGTCTGCAGCGTCAGCCCGTCGTCCACCGCGTACTTGGTGGTGTCCGGGTTGTGGTTCCACTCCCACTTCGGGGTGAGGGCCGTCCCCTCGAAGGTGTCGACGCCGGTGAGCGGCTCCACCTCGCGGGGCGTGAGCGGGTACGGGTACGACTCCCCCCAGGCGCCGCCGACCAGCCGCAGTTCGGGCCAGCCGTCCGTGGTCCACGTGACCGGGGCCAGGGCGGGGACGCGGCCGCCGGGGTAGGCGTCGATGAAGGCCAGGTAGTACCAGTCGCCGTTCGGGGTGTCCACGAGACCGCCCTGGTGCGGCACCCCGCCCCCGGGGATCGGCCCCGGCAGGTCGAGCAGGAGCCGGCGCAGCTCGTACGGGCCGAAGGGGGAGGAGGACTTCAGGATGTACTGGCCGTTGGCCGGGCGGGTCAGGAAGATGTAGTAGCTCCCGTTGATCTTGTAGAAGCGGGCGCCCTCCAGGGTGCCGATGTCCGGCGGCGTGCTGAACACCTGCTGCGTACGGACCTGGCCCCTCATGTCGGCGGACAACTGGGCCACGCTGATCTGGGTGTTGCCGTACGCGATGTACGGTGTGCCGTCGTCGTCGAAGAGCAGCCCGGCGTCGTAGTAGGTGGTGGGAATCGAGGCGTGCCTGCTCCACGGGCCCTCGACCGACGTGGCGGTGTAGACGTACGACTGGCCGAAGTCGATCTGGCCCACCCAGTAGAACCTGCTCTCGCCCGAGCGGTAGCCCAGGGAGGACGCCCAGATGCCGCGGACGTAGCCGCGACCGCCGTTCAGGTCGTACTTCGACCCGAAGTCCAGCACCGGCACCGAGTGGCCGGCGAACTCCCAGTTGACCAGGTCGTAGGAACGGAGGATCGGTGCGCCCGGCGAGTAGTGCATCGTCGAGGCGGAGTAGTAGAACGTGTCGCCGACGCGGATGACGTCGATGTCCGCGAAGTCCTGCCAGATCACCGGGTTGGTGAACTCCTCCTGGAGGGGGCCCGCGCTGGATCGGGCCGACGCGGTGACCGGCACCGCGGCCCCCGCGACCAGGCCCGTGGCGGTCGCCAGCAGGGTGCGTCGGCTGGGGGCGGAACGGAAAGTGGGCATACGAGATCGCACTCCTTATTCGTGTGCTCGCGGCATCAGGCGAGGACGGACTCCCAGACGGTGCCGGGAGCGGTGGCATCGGCCGGGAGACGGTCGCGGACTGCGGTGTCGCCGTACAGGCGACAGCGCATCCCGTCCACGTAGGTGGTGTTTGCACCGATCTCGGCGGCCGGATTGCCCATGTCCACGCAGGCGAAGGGAACGGCGCCGGCGACGCGGCCGTCCGGCGCCGGGGACCGGAGAGCCGCCCGGAGTGCCGGTGACGGGATAGAAGATCGGGTGACCAGCCGCCGGTTGCCGCGGCCCCAGGGGAACTCGCGCACGCCTACGGCGAACGGCTCTGCAGGCGCGTCCGTCGGCGGGGTGGCGGCACGTGCCCGTCCGGGCCCGGGCGGGGACATGCCGGTCGTCCCGGCTGCGCTTACTGCCAGTAAGGAGCCCAGCAAGGTGCGCCGTCGTAGGGACATATCGAATGCTCCTTTGTGGGGGGTCGCACGGGGGCGCCGCTCAGAGGGCCGACAACGGCCGCAAGCGGCAGCGAGTGACGTGAGCATGACATTCTCGGATCGGCTGCGCCGGAGAGCCCGTCCAGGCGGCATCCGGCAGGGCCTTACGGCCATCAGGGGTGTGCTCGATATTTCGAACACTGGTCGAATGTTCAAACAACTGTGATGATAGGCAGCCGCCGGGCGGCGTCAAGGCCCTCCGATGTATTTCTTGTCAGTGTGCTAACCGGCAGTGCTGCGTCGCCCTGCCGTTATGGCTCTGAACAGGGAATTCGTGATTCTCCTGCTGGGTGTCTTCTTTTGAGCGCTCAGGGGTTGCATCTATGTTCGAGTCATCGATCCGATCATTGAAGATGCGCCGCCATGAAGCAGCGGTCGCAAGCGCTGGCCCAGCCGGTGGTAACGGCCTCTCAGCGGGTTCGGCCTCGCTGTGACGGTTCGCCGCCGACACCTTCGTCGTCGAGGACGCGTTGGGCGACGGCGAAGGCGGTGTTTGCGGCGGGGACCCCGCAGTAGATCGCGGACTGCAGGAGGACCTCGCCGATCTCTTCGGGGGTGAGGCCGTTGGTGAGTGCTGCCCGGATGTGGAGGGCGAGTTCGTCGTGGTGGCCGTGGGCGACGAGGGCGGTGAGGGTGATGCAGCTGCGGGTGCGCCGGTCCAGGCCGGGGCGGGTCCAGATCTCACCCCAGGCGTAGCGGGTGATGAGGTCCTGGAAGTCCGCTGTGAAGGGGGTGGTGCGGGTGCGGGCCCCGTCGACGTGGGCATCGCCGAGTACCGCGCGCCGCACGGCCGTTCCGGCCTCGTGTCGGTCGGTCCCCAGGTGGGCCAGGAGCGCCGCGGTGACCGGGGCGGGGGCGTCGAATCCGGCGAGGTGGGCGGCGTCGGGGATCTCGGTGAGGCCGGCGTGCGGGATGCCGTCGGCCAGTTCACGGGCGTGGGCGGGTGAGGTGACCGGGTCCCGGCGGCCTGCCACGACAAGCGTGTGGGTGCTGACGCGGGGCAGGTCGGCGCGCAGGTCGTAGGTGGCGAGAGCGTCGCAGCAGGCGGCGTACGCGTCCGGGTCCGTGCCGGCGAGGTCGGCCAGGAGGGCCTTGCCCGCGAGGGTGTGCGCCGTGGCGGGGGCGGCGAACCAGCGCTGCGGGGCGGTGGCGAGGAGGGGGTGGGTGCCTCGGTCGCGTACCAGTGCGGCCCGCTCCCTCCAGGCGGCGGGTTCACCGAAACGGGCGGAGGAGCACACCAGCCCGAGCGACATCAGGCGCTGGGGGTGGTGGACGGCGAGGTGGGCGCCGATGGCACCGCCCAGGGAGACGCCCGCGTAGTGGAACTTCTGCCATCCGTGGTGGTCGGCGAGGTCGAGGACGAAGCGGGCCAGGCCGTCGACGGTACTGGCGGTGGGAGGACGGTCCTCCGGTCGGGCAGGTCGTGATCCGCCGTGCCCGGGGAGGTCGTAGCGAAGAACGCGGTAGTGCCGGGCGAGGACGGTGAGCTGCGGCTCCCACAGGGCCAGTGAGGTGCCCAGTGACGGGCCGAGGATCAGCGGCGGCGCATGGCGGGACCCGTCGAGGCGGTGGTGGAGCAGAGGGCGTGCGGGGGTCACGGTGCGTTCTCCTGCCGGACGGCGGGAGGGCTCGCGGGCTCGGCGGCGAGCACCCGGTCGATGAGGGGGGAGACGCAGCCCAGGTAGCCGGCCGGGTCGGTGAGTTCGCGGAGGCGGCCGTCGGGGAGCGCGCTGAGTTCCGGGGTCTGCCGGAGGGCCTGGTGTGGGGTGATGTTCTCGGCTGCTGCGCGGCGGAGTGCGTCGCTGAGGAGTTCTCCGGCCTTCGTGCGACCGGTCAGCCGGCTCAGTGCGATGTCGATCCGCTCCGAGACGATCCGCCCTTCGGTGAGGGAGAGGTTGTGGGCCATGCGGTGGGGCAGCACGCGCAGTCCGCCGACGAGGTCCGCCGTGTCGCGGACGGCCCCGCCGGTCAGCCGCAGCGCCTCGCGCAGTGTCTGCCACTCGGCGTGCCAGGCGCCGGCGGGGCGTTCGTCCTCTGCCGTGAGGGAGCCGAGCAGGGTCGTCGCCAGAGCGGGGAGCTGGCGGGCGGCTGCGGCGACGAGCGTGGCCCGGACCGGGTTGGACTTGTGCGGCATCGTGGAGCTGCCTCCACCGTTGCCCTCGGCCAGTTCTCCGATCTCGGTGCGCGAAAGTACCAGGACATCTGCGGCGATCTTGCCGAGGGCGCAGGCGGCGAAGGCCAGCGCGGAGCCGAGGTCGGCGACGGGGGTGCGCAGGGTGTGCCAGGGCAGCAGTGGCTCGGCGAGCCCGGTCTCCCGTGCGTACGCGGTGAGAAGCCGCGGGCCGATGCCGGGTTCCGCGTCACCGGCGTCCGCGTGGAAGGCCGCCAGAGTGCCCGCCGCGCCGCCGAGTTGCGCGGGGAGTCCGGTCCGGACCGCGGCGAGCCGGTGATGGGCGTCGAGGACCAGCACACGCCAGCCGGCTGCCTTGAAGCCGAAGGTGATGGGTACAGCGTGCTGGGTGAGGGTGCGGCCGGCCATAGGGCTGTCGCGGTGTTCCACGCAGAGCCGTCCGAGGTTCCGGGCCGTGCGTTCGAGGTCGGCCAGCATGACGCCCACCGTGCGGCTGGCGACGAGCATGGTGGCGGTGTCGAGTATGTCCTGGCTGGTCGCACCCCGGTGGACGTAGGGCCTGACGTCCTCGGGCACGGCCGCGGTGAGGTCGGCGACCAGCGGGATGACGGGGTTGCCGCCGGAGCGGGCGCGCAGCGCGATGCCGCGTACGTCGTACGAGGACGCGTCGGCGTGCGCGGTGACGGCCGCTGCGGCGGCCCGGGTCGCGAGCCCCACAGCAACCTGCGCACGGGTGAGCGCGGCCTCGGCGTCGAGCATGGCCTGGAGGAAGGCGTGGTCGCCGGTGGCTGTCTCGGCGGCCGACCCGGCGCGTACCGGGGAGAGGAGCCCGAGGTCGGCGCCGGGGTGGGGCTCAGACGGCTGCGATGTCGGCCGGTTCATCCGCTGACGCTCCCCGGAGCGTGCGGTTCGTACGGGAAGTCCAGGAAGACGGTTTCGCCGTCGCCCTGGAGACGTATGTCGAAGCGGTACACCGCGTGCCGTTCGCGGCGGGCCAGGAGCGTGGCCCGCCGATCGGCTGTCAGCGCGGCCAGCGACGGGTCGCGGGCAAGGCCGTCGGCGTGCTCGGGCAGGTAGGCGCGGGTGTAGAGGTGGTGGAGCAGTCCGCGGGCGAAGACGGCGACGGCGAGGTAGGGGACCGTGCCTTCGCGGTGTGCACCCGGTGGGAGGGTACGGACCATCCAGTGCCCGTCGGCGTCGGTCGGTACCCGGCCGAACCCGGTGAACTCCGCGCCGTTGCGGCCTGCGCCCCGTCCGGTGACGGGGTCGCGGCGCATGGAGCCGGCGGCTCCGGACAGCGAACCCTGCTGGTCAGCCTGCCAGATCTCGACGATCGCGTCGGGGACGGGCTGTCCCGCGCCGTCGTAGACATTGCCGCGGAGCGTGATCGTGTCCGGGTGCCCCGCCGGGGCCATCTCGCCGCCGCCCGGGAAGGGCAGGGCGTAGCCGTAGAAGGGGCCGACGGTCTGGGAAGGAGTGGGGGGCATGGCTGTCATCGGGCCTCCTCTTCACCGGGCCGGGGGCCGGGCTCGAACAGGGTGGCGGCCGGGCCGTCCAGGACGATGTCCCAGCGGTAGCCCAGCGATCGCTCGGGGACGGACAGCTCATGGTCATAGGCGGCGACGAGCCGCTCGCGGGCGGCGGGATCGGTGACGGAGCACAGCACCGGGTCGTAGGGGAACAGGGGGTCGCCGGGGAAGTACATCTGTGTCACCAGCCGCTGGGTGAAGGCAGTGCCGAAGAGCGAGAAGTGGAGGTGCGCGGGGCGCCAGGCGTTCACGTGATTGCGCCAGGGGTAGGCGCCGGGTCTGATCGTGGTGAACACGTACGTTCCGTCCTCGCCGGTCAGGCAGCGGCCGAGGCCGGTGAAGTTCGGGTCCAGTGGGGCGGGGTGCTGGTCGAGTTGGTGGGCGTAGCGCCCGGAGGCGTTGGCCTGCCACAGCTCGACGAGCTGGCGGCGCACGGGCCGGCCCGCGCGGTCCAGGACCCGGCCGCTGACGGTGATGCGCTCGCCGAGCGGTTCACCCCGGTGCTGCCGGGTCAGGTCGCAGTCGAGGGTGGTCACGTCGGTGGAGCCGAAGACAGGGCCGGTCAGCTCGACCGCCTCCGGGTCGCGGACGGGGAACAACGGCTGCTTGGGGTGGCGGAAGCGGGTGCTGCGGTAAGGCGGGTAGTCACGTGGCGGATGGTGCGCCGGGGCGGCTGCCTCATGTGCCCGGACCTGGATCTCGGCGGCGACGGCGTCGATTTCCCGCTGGGAGAGCCCGTCGGGCAACGGGTGGGTGGTCATGGGGCGGCTCCATGGGTTGCGTGGAGTGTCAGCGCTCGTCGGCGAGGGCGAGGCCGTGGACCTCGGCGGCCGTCCGGTCCACGATCTCGGCGGCGGTGACATCGGGGGCGGTCTCGACGAGCCGGAAACCCTCTGCTGTCACGTCCAGTACGCCGAGGTCTGTGATGACGCGGTTGACGCATGCTCTGCCCGTGAGCGGCAGGGTGCACTCTTCGACGAGCTTCGGGCTGCCGTCCTTGGCGGTGTGCGTCATGGTCACGATGACGCGCCGTGCCCCGTGGACCAGGTCCATGGCGCCTCCGATGCCGGTGACGAGCTTTCCCGGTACCGCCCAGTTGCTCAGATCGCCTTCGGCGGACACCTGCATGGCACCGAGTACGGCGGTGTCGATGTGACCGCCGCGGATCATGGCGAAGGAGAGGGCGGAGTCGAAGAAGGAGGCGCCGGGCAGGACGGTGGTGGTCTCCTTGCCGGCGTTGATGAGGTCAGGATCGACCTTCTCCTCGTCGGGGAAGGGGCCGGTGCCCAGGATGCCGTTCTCCGATTCCAGCACCACTTCCACGCCGGAGGGCAGGTGCCCGGGGATCAGCGTCGGGAGCCCGATGCCGAGGTTGACGTACTCGCCGTCGCGCAGTTCGGACGCCGCGCGGGCGGCCATCTCCTCGCGTGTCCAGACCATCAGGCGCGCGCCTTCCGGGTCGTGCGCTGCTCGATCGGCTTGTCGGCGGCCTGACCCGCGGTGAGCGGGAGAACGCGTTGCACGAAGATCCCCGGCAGATGGACGTGGTCCGGGTCGATCCCGCCGGGTTCCACCAGTTCCTCGACCTCGGCGACGGTGACGCGGCCGGCCATGGCGGCCAGAGGATTGAAGTTGCGGGCGGACTTGTTGAAGGCGAGGTTGCCGTGCCGGTCGCCCCTGGCTGCCCGCACGAGGGCGAAGTCGGTGCGGATGGCGTACTCCAGGACGTAGGAGGTGCCCTCGAAGTCGCGGACCTCCTTGGGCGGCGAAGCGACTGCGACGCCGCCTTGGCCGTCGTAGCGCCACGGCATGCCGCCGTCGGCGACCTGGGTGCCCACACCGGCCGGGGTGTAGAAGGCGGGGATACCGCTGCCGCCGGCCCGCAAGCGCTCGGCAAGTGTGCCCTGCGGGATCAACTCGACCTCCATTTCCCCGGCGAGGTACCGGCGGGCGAACTCCCTGTTGGCTCCGATGTAGGAGCCGGTGACCCGGGCGATTCGACCCGCGGCGAGCAGGACGGCGAGGCCGCGCTCCATGGCGCCGCAGTTGTTGGAGACTACGTGGAGGGCACCGGCGCCCGCCTCGTACAGGGCCTGGATCAGTACGTTCGGCACCCCGCTGAGTCCGAAGCCGCCGACGGCCACGGAGGCGCCCTCGGCTATCCCCTCGACCGCCTCGGCAGCCGTGCCGATCACCTTGTCCATCCACCCCCGCTTTCGTTCGTTCAGTGAATTATTGTTCATGCACGAGCGCGTGTGCAGTGTTGTCCCAACAGTTCAGCCGTGTCAACGGCCTCGGACCCCGCGGGTAGCGTGCGCTCCCGGAACGAGAGCAGGAGGGCATCCGATGCCGCGAACCCCGACCGCCGTCCCGGCGGCCGAGCCGACCGCCACGCCGGGTGGGGAGTCCGTCGCCACCCTGGAGCGCGGACTGGCCGTCGTCGGCGCCCTGTCCGCCGATCCCGGAGGGCGCATGCGCCCCAGTGATCTCGCCCGCGCCACCCGGCTGGCACGGTCCACCGTCGACCGGATCGTCAGCACCCTGGTCCGGCTCGGCTACCTGCGCGCCGAGGGCCGCGACGTGCTGCTCGCCCCGCGGCTGCTGGAGCTGGGCAATGCCTATCTCGCTGCGAGCGGAGTGCCCGATGCCGTGGACCGCTACGCGCTGCGGCTGGCCGACGCGCTGGACGAGTCGGTGTCGGTGTGCGTTCCCGACGGGGACGGGGTGCGTTTCGTCACGCAGTTCGCGAGGCGGCGCACGATGGTGGTCAGCTTCCGCGTGGGCGATCTTCTGCCCGCCGAGTGCTGCGCGCCGGGCGCCCTGTTCGCCATCGACTGGGACGAGGCCCGATGGGCGGGCTGGCTGCGGCGGGTGAGCGATCAGCCTGGCCGTTCGGCCTTCCCGGCCCTGCCTGCGAGCGAGGGGCCGGAGCGCGGCGCGGAGGACTTCGAGCAGCGGACGGCCGAGGCGCGGGATACCGGCCACGCCGTGGACGACCAGCTCATCGAACCCGGCCTGATCGCGGTGTCGGTACCGGTGCACGACACGGACGGGGCGGTCCTCTGCGCGGTCAGCGTCGTCAGCCACACCAGCCGGCACACCGCCGACAGCCTCGCCGCGCACGCCCTGCCCCGGCTGCGGGCGTGCGCGGCGGAGATGGCGGCGGAGCTGGCGCACGCCGGCGGCGAGGTACGGAGCGCGACGCTGTCCCCGATGCTCGACGATGCGTATCTGCGCGCTGCGAAGAGGGAACTGGGGCCGGACTTCCTGCAGTCACTCGCACGGGGCTTCGCGGTCCTGAGCACACTGCGCCTCCCCGGCGGCCTCACCCTGACCGATGTCGCCGAGGGCACCGGTCTCGCCCGCTCCACCGTGCGGCGGTGCCTGCTTGCCCTGCGGCATCTGGGGTATGTCACGGTGTCCGCCGACGGGCGGCGCTTCGTCCCGCTTCCCCGTGTCCTGGAGCTGGGGTACGCGCCGCAGTCGCGGCTCACCTTCGACGAACTGGCGGCCCCCCATCTGGCGGCCTTGGTCCAGCGGGTGCACGACTCCGCCTCGGTCGCCGTGCTCGACGGTGCGGAGATCAGATACGTGGCCAGGGTCGCGGCCACCCGCGTCATGGGCGTCGAACTGGCGATCGGCGCCCGGCTGCCCGCCTACGCCACGTCGATGGGGCGGGTGGCGCTGTCCGGGCTGACCGATACGGAGCTGGCTGACCGGCTGCCGCGGCCCCTGACGCCCCTCACCTCGTACACCCGCACCTCCAGGGCCGGCGTCACCGCGGCGGTCAAGGCGGTGCGGCGCGACGGGTACGCGCTGGTGGACCAGGAACTGGAGGAGGGGCTGCGCTCCATCGCCGTACCGATCCGGGATCAGGACGGCCGCGTCGTGGCCGCCGTGAACGTGGCCGCACACGCAGCCCACCGCAGCGCCGACGAACTGCGCGGCGACGTGCTCCCCGAGCTGGCCGCCACCGCCGGGCGGATCGAGGCGGATCTGGCGGCGGCGATCGAGAGGTACCCGGAAGTTCTCGTGTCCGCGGGGAAAAGGGTCCCGTCAAGGCGTTGACACCTACGACGACGCTGCTCCAAACTCAGGGCCCGATAGTGGACCTTATTTCACCTAGCGAACAATCGGGCAGACGTTGGTGTTGGCTGAGATCGTGAGGCTGGGCAGGGACCGGTGACGGATGCGTACTGAGGTCGGGATAATCGGGGCCGGACCCGCCGGACTCCTGCTCGCCCGGCTGCTGCATCGTGCCGGCGTCAGTTGTGTGGTGCTGGAAAGCCGTGACCGCGCCTACACCGAGCAGCGTCAGAGAGCCGGGATGCTCGAACAGGGCACCGTCGACGCCCTCCGGGCCGCGGGCGCGGGTGAGCGCCTCAACCGGGAAGCGCTCGAACACGACGGGATCGAGCTGCGATTCGACCGTCGTTCGCACCGGCTGGACTTCCCCACGCTGACCGGCGGCCGCTCGGTGTGGGTCTACGCGCAGACCGAGATCGTCAAAGACCTCGTCGGCCTCCTGGTCGAGGACGGCCCACCGCTGTTCTTCGAGGCCGAGGCGGTGGACGTGACGGGCCTGGACGGGGAGCTCCCGGTGGTCCGTTTCCGTACCGGCAGCGGCGAATCCATCCTCACCTGCGACTACGTCGTAGGCTGCGACGGCTACCACGGCATCACCAGGTCGGCGCTGCCGGCGTCGGTCGCCCGTACCTACGAGCGCACATATCCCTACGCGTGGCTGGGCGTTCTGGCCGAAGCGCCGCCGTCCAGTGAGGTGCTCGTCTACGCCCACTCCCCGCGCGGCTTCGCCCTGCACAGCATGCGCTCTCCCACCGTGAGCCGGCTGTACCTCCAAGTGCCGGCCGGCACGGACGCCGCGGCCTGGCCCGACGACCGGATCTGGGACGAACTCGACGCCCGCTTCGCCATCGACCGGGACTGGAGTCTCACCCGCGGCCCTATCACGTCCAAGGCCGTGCTGCCCATGCGCAGTTCGGTGACGGAGCCCATGCGCCACGGCCGCCTCCTGCTCGCCGGGGACGCCGCGCACATCGTGCCGCCGACCGGCGCCAAGGGCCTCAATCTGGCCGTCTCGGACGTAGTGGTCCTCGCCGAGGCGCTGGCCGACCGCAAGGACACGGGGTCCACCGCTCTGCTGGACGCGTACTCCGACACCTGTCTGCGCCGGGTCTGGCGGGCCGAGCACTTCTCCCACTTCATGACCACCACCCTGCACACCGACCCCGGGCAGAGCCCGTTCGACACGCGCCTCCAGCTCGCTCAGCTCGACCGCATCACCTCCTCCCTGCACGCCGCCGCCGATCTGGCGGACAACTACGCGGGACTTCCCATCGGCCGTCACAGGACATGACCACTAGGGGCTAGACATGCGTCGTTTGCTCGTAGGGCTCGCCGCCGCCGCACTCACCGTCGGCAGCCTCTCGGCGTGCACGGACTCCGAATCCGCCGACGGCACCGACTCGGCCGGCGACTCCGGCGAGACCACCGCCGTCAAGGTCGGCGTCATCCCCATCGTCGATGTCGCTCCCCTCTACCTGGGCGAGGAGAAGGGCTTCTACCGGAAGCACGGCATCGACCTCTCTCTCGTGCCGACGCAGGGAGGCGCTGCCGTCGTGCCCGGGGTGGTCAGCGGCGACTTCCAGTTCGGCTTCTCCAACGTCACGTCGCTGCTGGTCGCGCAGAGCAAAAAGGTGCCGGTCAGGGCTGTCGCCAACGGCGTCGCCTCGACCGGTCAGGACGGAGCCGACTTCGGCGGCATCACCGTGAAGAAGGACAGCCCGCTGAAGTCCGCCAGGGATCTGGAAGGCAAGAAGGTCGCCGTCAACACCCTGGAGAACATCGGTGACACCTCCGTGCGGGCATCGGTCGAGAAGGCGGGCGGAGACTCGTCGACGGTGGAGTTCGTGGAACTCCCCTTCGACCAGATGCCCGCGGCTCTGGACGCCGGACAGGTCGATGCGGCCTGGGTGGTCGAGCCCGGACTCGCCACGATCAAGGCCCAGGGAGGGCAGGTGATCGCCTCGAACTACGTCGACGTCGCCGCCGACCTCACGGTGGCCATGTACTTCACTTCCACCGAATTCGCCGAGAAGAGCCCGGACGTGGTGAAGGCGTTCCAGGACGCCACCCGCGAATCGCTCGCCTACGCCGACAGCCACCCCGACGAGGTGCGCCAGATCATCACCACCTACACCAAGATTCCCGAAGCGACGCTGAAGGACGTCACCCTGCCCAAGTGGCCCGAGGAGCCCAACCGCGACTCCATCGACACTCTTGCCGAACTGGGCAAGCAGGACGGGCTGTTCAGCGAGATCCCGAACCTGGATGAGCTGCTGCCGTGACCCGGATTCCCTTCGGGGGCAGGCGCAGCTCGGTGACGCTCGGCCTGGCCGGCATGGCCGGGCTGCTCCTGACCGTCGAGGTGCTGCCGCGGGCCGGCGCCGTCTCGGCCGACTATCTGCCGCCCACCACCCGGATCATGCGGGCCCTGGCCGTCGAGCTCAACGACCGGGCCTTCTGGCGGGCAGTCGGCGACACTCTCACCGGCTGGGCTCTGGGCCTGGCCATCGCGGTCGCGGCAGGTGTGCTGGCCGGAGTTGTGATCGGAAGCGTGCCGTTCCTCAGGGCGGCGACCGCTTCCACGGTCGAGTTCCTCCGCCCCATTCCGTCGGTGGCCCTCATCCCTCTCGCGGTCCTGCTGTACGGCACCGGTCTGGGCTCGACGCTGCTCCTCGTGGTCTACGCCGCCTTCTGGCAGGTGCTCATCCAGGTGCTGTACGGCATCAGGGACGTCGACCCCGTCATGCGGGACACCGCGCGTTCCTACAGCCTGGGCACGTGGGCGCGCATCCGCCATGTGCTGTGGCCCACCGCGCTCCCGTATGTGATGACCGGGGTGCGGCTTGCCGCCGCGGTCGCTCTGATCCTCGCCATCACCGCGGAGCTGATCATCGGTTCCCCCGGGCTCGGTTCCCGGATCGCGGTGGCCCAGACGTCCCAGGCCGTGCCCGAGATGTACGCCCTCATCATGATCACCGGTCTGCTCGGGCTGCTCATCAACATCGCCGCGCGGGCNGTCGAGCGCCGTGCGCTCTTCTGGCACCAGTCAGTACGCGGGGAGGCCGTCTTGTGAGTGGGCTTCTGCGACGTCTCGTCCTGGCACTGGCCCTGCCCGCTCTCCTGGCCGGTCTGTGGTGGCTGCTCTCCCGGGACAGCGAGAGCATCTACGCCCCTCCGCTGTCGACCATCCTCGCTGTCACCGACGACGTGTGGACCGCGGACCGGCTCACCGGCGATGTCCTGCCCAGCCTGCTCCGCCTGGCCGGCGGGTACGCCCTGGCGGCATTCGCCGGGGTCGGAATCGGCGTGCTCATCGGCAGCTACCCGGCCGTACGCGCGCTCACCGAACCGGTGCTGGAGTTCTTCCGTGCCATCCCGCCCCCGGTGGTGATTCCCGTCATCATGCTCTTCGCCGGCATCGGGGACACCATGAAGGTCACCGTGATCGCGGCGGGCTGTGTGTGGCCGGTCCTGCTCAACACGGTCGAGGGCGTGCGTGCCGTGGACGGCGTGCTCGCCGAGACCGCCCGCTCCTACGGCATCACCGGCGTCTCCCGGCTGCGGCGGCTCGTGCTGCCCGCCGCGGCGCCGCAGATCTTCACCGGGCTGCGGCAGGCGCTGTCCATCGGCATCATCCTGATGGTCATCAGCGAGATGTCCGCCGCCAGTAACGGTCTCGGATTCACGATCGTCCAGTTCCAGCGCAGCTTCGCCATTCCCGAGATGTGGAGCGGCATCCTGCTGCTCGGCACCATCGGATTCCTGCTGTCCGTCATATTCCAGATGGTCGAGAACCGGGCTCTCGGGTGGTATCGCGGACTCCGTGGCTCCCAAGGATCGGGCTGAGTCGTATGACATTCGTGGAGGGACGTCACCCGATGCTCGACGTACGGGGCCTGAGAAAAACGTACCGGGGGCACGGACGGGAGGTGGAGGCACTGCGTGATCTCACCTTCACCCTCGACCCGGGCGAACTCGTCTGCCTGGTCGGCCCGTCGGGGTGCGGAAAGACCACCCTGCTGAAGTGCGTCGCCGGACTGCTCACCCCCACGTCGGGAGAGATCCTGCTCGATGGACACCCCGTCACCGGGCCCCGGCCTGGAATGGCGGTGGTATTCCAGGAGTACAGCCGCAGCCTCTTCCCCTGGATGTGCGTGCGCGACAACGTCGAACTGCCGCTCCGGCAGAAGAAGTCCCTCGGAAAATCACGCCGGCGAGACCTGGTCGAAGACGCGCTGGACACAGTGGGCCTCATAGCTGCGGCCGACGCCTACCCATGGCAGCTCTCCGGCGGAATGCAGCAGCGGGTAGCAATAGCCCGCGCGCTGGCCTACGAGCCGGAGATCCTGCTGATGGACGAACCGTTCGCGGCTGTCGACGCACAAACCCGGGCGGGATTGGAGGACCTGGTCAGAAATCTGTGGCAAGAGCGCGGGATGACCGTACTCTTCGTCACACACGACATCGACGAAGCCGTCTACCTGGGACAACGCGTCCTCACGCTTTCGGCGTCCCCCACCGTGGTCCAGGACGAGCTGACCATCAGCCTGCCCCACGAGCGGGATCAGATGGAAACCCGGGCCGACACCCGGTTCGTCGAACTTCGTACGCACGTCTACGCCCAGATACGGGCCGCCTCGAAGGATTCTGCGCCAACGAAGTGACCGGCCGGACCCCCTATTTCACTGCCGCGCCGCCACCAGATGAGTGACCGGATGCTCCGCGAGCGCGGAGTTCGCTCGACCCTCATCCGCCGAGTCGTGTCCGCAACGAAAGGGCACCAAAGGACGTTCAGATCGGACTGTGGCCTTGTCCCGTAGCCGTTCGCGCGCTCCGTCTCCACTGTCGGACACGGTTCTTTGCTCTGGTTTCAGGAAGAGAGCCGCGGAGCAACGACGTTCGCGGGGCGGGTTTTTCGCCAATCTCGGTGGGGCTTGATTGCAGGCGGGTCGAAAGTTTCGTAAGTCGTCTCGATGACTGAGAACGAACGTGTCCGCTGGGTGGGTTTACCTCCACGCTTTACGTGCGGTCCTAGCCGGGGCGTGGTGGGTGCGGGGGTGTCCACTTACGACATAGGGAAATTATCATCGATTGACGTATTAATAAGGCGGCGACCTCATTTAGTGCGGCATTGGTGCAGCCTCCGGATCAACCACCCTCCGCGGATGCGTCCGTTGACTGTTCATATGGCCGACCATAGCGTCAACCGTATCTCCAACAGCCACCGGCGTCCGCCGGCCGGCTTGCCGATGACCGAGAAAGGGTGACACTGATGACAGGTTCATCAGCCCGACGTCGAACGAGAACAAGGGGCCGGCCTTCGATCGGCGGCAGTCGCACCGCACGCGTTCTCGGAGTGATCGCCGCCGCCTTCATGATTGTCATGAGCGCGACGAGTGTGGCGAGTGCCCGGGGCGGAGCCGCCGAGTCGGGCCGTGAAGCCGTGGCCGCCACCGTGAGCGGTCAGAACCCCTCAAGGGCGCTGCAGAACGAGATGGGCTTCATCGGCTGTTCCATGGCGGAGAACGTCGCGCAGGGGTACCGCGCGGTCGGCGGGACGCGGATGTGGGGTCCGTACGGGACAGGCGGCATGGTCGTGCAGGCGTGGACCGATCCCAACTCCAGCGCCTGGCAGTCGTTCGACCGGCAGAAGAACCAGTACGGGACCCCGACGGCCGTGTGGATACAGATCTGCATCTTCGCCCAGAACGGCGCAACCTATGACGAGGTGAAGCAGCTGATCGCCAACACCCGCCAGCACACCTCCTCCAGCACGACGATCTACATCACCGGACAGCCGTTCTACGACCCGGGCCAGAGCTGCTTCCTGGCAGGCGCCAACGGCCCCCAGCTCACCGACGACCTCGCCCGGCAGGCCGCCGCCGACCCGACGCAGAACGTCGTCTACTCCGGCTCGTTCCACCTCGCGAGCAACGAGGTCGCCGACGGCTGCCACGCCAACACGGCGGGTCAGCAGTCGCTCGGCAGACAGGCCATGGGGTTCTGGGGCTAGCCTCGCTGCTCCGGCCGGGCACGGCTGGTTGTGGAGCGGAAGCGCAAAAGTGCCCTCCTGACCTGGAACGATGACCTCTGCTGAGGGGAAGCGCGCCGACGGCTGCGGCGACACCTGTGGCCGCAAGCCCAGCTAGTGCCCCGAGTGAGGGGCGCCGTCGAGGGGCGGGGATGCGCGACTTGCGGCTGCACGACGCGCGCCGCACACCGCCTCCACTGTCCTGCTTCTGGCCGGGGATACCGGAGAGGAAAGTGACGGCAGCCGGGCGAGACAGGCCGCGGGCATGCTGACCAGGGTGGAAGGGGTAATCGGGACCACGGCTCAGACCGATCCGCCTCCGGGCAACGACGAGGCCCCGCAGCGGCGTGCCGGTGCGGGGCCTCGTTTTGCCTGGTCAGGCGGGGTGCGGAGGATACGAGATTCGAACTCGTGAGGGTGTGAACCCAACACGCTTTCCAAGTCGCCGTGCGTGGGTCCGCGGGCGGACTACGGCGTCCTGACCTGCGGTTGAAAGCGGCGATGAGCGTTCGGCGGGCCGTGCCGGACGGCAGTGAATGAGACCAAAACTGAGACCACCCCTGGTCCCGTCGTCCCACGTCAGGTCGTCTTCTGGGCATGATTTGCCGGATCTTGCGAGTTCACTCCGGACTGCTCGCCAGCGGGTCGGGAAGGGAACTGCGACCGGATTTGGCCGTCCTTCGCTCTTTACGCCATGCGCCCGACCCCACACTATCGGTAATCAAGATGGTTGAGGGGGCGGGGCCGATGGCTGTAGGAACGAGCAAGGCGTACTGGAGCGAACAGGGTCTGCCGAGTGTTCTGAAGCACAGTCTGCTTGGCCGCTACATTCCGCAGTTCGGAGGGATGACCGGGGCGCGCGATGGCCGGGTGATCTATCTGGACGGCTACGCCGGGGAGGGGCGGTATGAGAGCGGCGAGGCGGGATCGGCGGAGATCGCGATGCGAGTGGCCTCCAAGCATCTGTCGCAGCATCGGTTGCGCTGGACGTGCTTCTTCACGGAGCGGGAACCGAAGTCGTTCGAGCGCCTGGAGAAGGTGGGGGCGATCTACCGGAGGCAGGGGGTAGATGCCCGGGTGCACCACGGCGATGTCGACAGCGTTCTGGATGAGGTGTTACGTGCTGCCACCGGCATGCCGCTGTTCCTTTTCCTCGATCCATGCGGGCTCGGGCTGCCCTGGCAGCGACTGGTGCGCGCCATGGCGGCGCGCCGGACACCGAAGCGATGGCCGCCCACAGAGTTCCTGATGAACTTCAGCATGGTTGCCGTGCGCAGGCTGGGCGGAAACGCGCGATCAGACAGGGGCGTCGAGCGGTCCTCGGAGCGGTTCGACGAGGTGTGTGGTGGTCGATGGTGGCGGGACTTCTTTCCTGCTGGGAAGGTGACGGCGCCCGGTGCGGACGAGGCGGTGGCCGCGGAGTACGCACGACGGCTCGCCGCCGCCACTGGCATGCTGGTGCAGACGGTCCCAGTTGCGAAGGCCCCCCACCACAAACCGGTGTACCACCTGGTCTTCGGCACATGGCGTCAGCACGGATTGTGGGTCTTCGGAGATGCCGCCGCCCGGGCTCGCAATGCCTGGTGGGAGAAGCTGGAAGTGGCCGATACGCAGAACGACCCGGATGCCCTGTTCTCCATCACGTCGTTGATCCGCCCTGATCCGAAGATACTGACCGACGAGGCGGTGCCCGTGATGGCCCAGAACCTGGATCAACTGATACAGCACGGCCGACCGATCAAACTCGTCGATCACACGTTGGCGGTCTTCGGCGAATACTACGGGCAGGTGACCGAACTGGCTGCACGCCAAGCCGTCAAGCGCCTGCACCAGCAGGGCAAGACACCGAGCACCGGAGTCAGCAAAGGCGGAAGGAAGATCCGGGACTTGGTCGTAGAGCCGTTGCGCTGAATCATCCCACCGCTGCGGTCATCGGCATCTGGTCCCAGGTGCGGCCCTGCAGCAGGCGCCCGCTGACTTTCGGTGTGCGCCCACCCCACTGCTTGAAGAAGAAGGCCACTCCGGCTTCTTCGCAAGCATCCCGGATCTGAATCGCCCAGACTTCGTTCATGGGTCGGTGGCCGGGGCCTGACTCCCCACCGGCGATCACCCAGTGGATACCGGTCAGTTCCAGACCACCAAGCGAACCGAGCAAGGGTTCACAGGAAAGAAATCGCACCGCGGCTGGCACCCGTCTCAGGTCATCCACTCGGGGAAGCTCCTTGGCGCTCTCCACTGATACGCCCATCCACACGTTCGGCGGCCACGGTAGGTGCTCGGCGATCTGTCGGAGCCTGCGGGCCCGCTTGGTGAGGATCTGATAGGTGTGCTGCGGGGTATCGGCCATCACCTGGAAGACTTGCTGGACAAAGTCCAGCGGTACGCGGGCATGAAACAGGTCCGACATCGAGTTGACGAATACTGTTCGCGGGCGCTTCCACCCGTAGGGCACCCGCAGCGCGCCTGGATGCACCGTCAGCGCAAACCCTGGTCCTGACGTCCGTGGCTCACCGTCCTGCTGGTACTTCTCCGCGCCCATCGCCTTCAGCCGCTTCGCCAGTGCCAGCGCGTAGCAGTTGTCGCAGCCAGCAGACAGACGATCGCACCCGGTGGTCGGGTTCCAGGTCGCCTCTGTCCACTCGATCGAGCTACGGTCACTCACAGGACCCCCTCTGCATGCCGGCTGTTCGTCACCGCGCCCACGGTTCGCGGCGTGTCCAACGATGTCGAACCGCGTCGGACACCGCCATCCAACCACCGCCGCTAACTTCCCCAAATTGAATACACCAACGCACACCGCGAGGCGAGCGCAACAGGACAACCTCCCGACCGCAGAAGGCGCGGTTGTACCGGCCAGGCCGCCGGGGAGGACACCGAGGGCGGCTGCGGAGCCCTCGCCGCCGGGCTCCTCCAGATCGGCATCGAACCCGGAGACCACTGACCTCCGTGCCTCGGATCGCGGCCCGCCTGGCAGAACCCTCCCGATCGGCACGCGAACTGGCCATACTCGTCGGTGAGTTGTGGCAGTCATCAGACGGTCAGCGGGGACGCTATGACGGCGAACACAGGTACGGCGCGGGGCAGCACCCTCTTCGGCACCGCGGCGGTGGTCGCGGCCGTGGCCGGGGGCGTGGGGGTCTTGTGGGTTCCCGTGCGAGACGTCGCACTGGCTGGTTTGTGGCCGCTCGCGGGCTGGCTGGTCCTCGCTGGGGTCGCCTGGTGGTGTGCCGAACCGGCGCTCAACCGGAGTGCCGCGACCTCCCGCGGTGCGAGTGGCTTCCGGACGCGCCGGCTGAACACGGCCGGCCTCCTGGCGACGGTCCTGGTGGCCGAACTGACGATGCTCGGAGCCCGGTTCGCCCGCGCTCACGAGTACGCGTCGGCGTGGGCGTCCGGGGGCGTACTCCTCGTGCTGATCGCCGGGGCCTCCTGGCGTATCTCCGCCGTCAACAACGGCACGCGCGGCTGGGGCAGCCCCGTGCCGTCCGACAACTTCCCCGTCATCGTCGCGTTCGGTCTGGCCGAGGCATGCGGCGGCTGGCTCACCGCCCGGTTCGCCGTGGAGGGGCCGCCGTCGGCGGCCTGGGTGCTGGGCTGCGCCGTGGTGGTGCTGGCGGGGGGCTTCTGGCTGTCCGGGTCCTGGGGTGCCGATTACCCGCACCTGACGGTGTTCGGTTCGGCCGCGTTGCTGGGCGTGGCCGGTGTCGTGGCGCGTTCGGCGGTGCGCGGAGAGACGGCGGCCTCCTGGTCGGTGGGCGGGGCGGCCGCGGGGATTGCACTGCTCATCGTCCTGGTCCCTGCCCTGTCGGAGCTGCGGTGGCCCAGGGCGGGCCGGGGTGCGGGGGCTCCGCCAGGGGCACAGCTCGCCGGGGTGCTCGTGCCGCTCGGCAGCCTCGCGTGGGCGATGTGGAGCGGGAAGCCGTGGAGTGGGCCGGACTCTGGTGACCGGCTGGTGGAGGCGGGCTGGCTGGCGGTGGCGGCAGCCGGGCTGCTGGCGGCGCAGTACGGAATGCTGCTCTGGACGAACACGGCGCCATCGGCGGACCGGGCGTCCGGGCTGGCCAGCGTGGTCCGTACGACCCCACGTGGACACCCCCGCCCGGTGCCGGACGACCTCGCCCGGCTTACCGTCCCGCAGCGCCTCAGGAGCCCGCTCCAGTCCCCCGGCCTGATCAACCTTCTCCGGCGTGCCGCCCTGACCACTGGGCTCGCCGTCGACGAGATCTGGCCCCGGATCGCGCTGGTCGTACCCGACGAGGTCGGCCGGCGGATCCGGAGCGGGGAACGGAGCGTCCTCATCTGCCGGATCGCCGTCGCGAGTGCCCTGTGCACGACGGGCGTCTGGCTGTTCGTCACCCTCGCCGGCTTCGGCGGGATCGACGCCGAGCGGGGGGTGGCCGTGCTGCCTGTCGCGGGACCGCTGGCGGTGGCGGCTGCGGCGTTGGCGCAGGCGCGCAGGTCGCTGGTCGAGGTGTACGAAGCCAAGGCGGACGCGGTTGGTGTGTACCGGTACGACCTGGCGAAAAGGATGCACCTCTCCGTGCCGGAGAACCCTTCGGGCGCGGACATGCGCCGGCTGGCCGCCGAGTTGAGCGGTGACCGGGATCCGGACCTTCACGAGGAACGAGGTAGGGCCGGGCTCAGAGCGGGCGATCGTGCCAGGCCCGACGAGTTCGCCCTCGCCGTCGCGAGCATGGTGAGCACGGACCTGAGGAGCATGGTGCTCCACTCCGTACGGGACGAGCTGTCCTCCCTGACGGCGCGGAATCCGGTCGCTGGCACTCCTCTCACGGAAAGCCAGCTAGCCCTTCTCGCCCAGGAGGTCGCCCGCGCCACGGCACAGCCGGTCGGCACCCGGCTGGAGCGGCATCTGTCGGGTCTCCAGAGGAAGTTCCACGAGGAGATGCGGTCGGCTATCCGCACCTCGCTGACGGAGGCCGTGACCGGCCCCGCTCTGACGAACTTCGTCGGCTACTTCGCCGTCGTGCTGGAGGACAGCGACGCACGGGACGTACGGGCGGAGGGCGGCACGATCAGGGCACCTTCGGGGCGGCGCCTCCGGCTGTCGGTCTCTCTCGTACGCGACGAGCAGATGGGGGAGTTCCCCTCGGTGGTCGCGAGTCGGCAGGGCAGCACCTTCTTCGTCGTGGAGCCGATCCGTGTCGAGGGCGGCCGGAGTGCCGGCACCGCCTCCTTCGACGTCATGGCCGACAGCCCCACGCTCACACCCCTGCCCCAGCGCAAGAATCTCCGCGTCGAGGACAAGCAGCAGACCACTTTCGTGGTCCAGGTGCCGGAGGAAGGCAACCACGAGATCTGGCTGCAGCTCTATCAGGCCGGCCACCTCGTCCAGGTCGTCGCCCTGAAGATCGAGGCGACGGAGGCGACGGGAGAGGGATGAGCGAGGCTCGGCCGCCGGATGTCTCCGTCCGGGCCCTGACGACCGACGGGGCGACCCACCTGGAGTTCACCGCCCTGCGCGAGGACGTGGCACCGCTGCGCGTCACCCTCGTCGGCGGCGATGCCGCGCTGACCCGGGTCCGTGAGGCCCTGGACAAGGGGCTGACCCGCCTCAAGGACGAACTCACCGGCTTCGAGATCGAGGACGGGGAACTCGACCGGGTCTTCCAGAGTCTGCACCGCCTCGGCCGTACCCTGCTCTTCACCCTGTTCGGCCTGGAACAGTCCGTCCTCCAGGGGCTCCAGGCGTTCTGGAACAGGGCTCTGCCATGCGGCATGAACCCCACCCTGCCGCCCCCGCTCGTCGAATGCGTCGGTGTCCACGACGGCTTCCTGCCCCTGGAGTTCCTACCGCTGTTCCGGATGTTCCCGGGCGATCCGGTCGACACCCGGGGCGCCTTCGCGGCCGCGTGCCGGACCTTCGTCGGCTACTCGTGCGTGGTCCGCCGCGCCCTGCTCACCGCCCCCGTGCAGGGCAGGCTCGCCCTGCACACCGGGGCGCAGGGGCGTCTCCCCGCCCGCTACTTCTATTACGAGCACCTCGAAGGAGCGGCCGAGGAACTGGCATGGTTCGCCGACTCCGGAAAGCACCACATCGACCTCGAAGGCCCGTACCCCGACGGGGCGGACGGCGCACCGGACCTCGCCGCGCAGATCTTCGACCCCCGGCTCCTCCTCGACGGCACCCGACGCGAACTCCCGGACCAGATCCAGCACTTCGCCTGCCACTGCTACACCCGCTCCGACGACGCACTCGCCGCAGAGATAGAACTCAGCGGCGCCGGCCACCACTCCCGCACCACGGTCGGTGACCTCGGGGCCGACCTCCTCGCACTCGCCGCGAGCCGGGAACGGCGCACCTTCGATCTGCCGCTCGTGGTGATGAATGCCTGCGGCTCGGGCCGGATGCGCGCCCCCGGGGCGCCTTCGTTCCCGTACCTCTTCCTCAAGAACCGCAACCGAGGCTTCATCGGCACCGAGACCGAGATCCCCGACGACGTCGCCGCCGCATTCTCCAGAGCGCTGTACGAGCGCTTACTCATCCGTCGACTGCCGCTGGGCCGAGCGCTCCTTGAGTCGCGCCTGCACCTTCTGCACACGCTGCGCAATCCGCTCGGCCTCACCTACGCCGCGTACGCCGACCCCGGCCTGCACGTCTGTCCCACCCCTGAGGAGACACTCCATGCCCGAGCCCACCCCTGACGCCGACGCCGACGGCACGATCAGCGTTCTCGGCCTGGAGGACACCGACCACGGGCGCGCTGATCGCCTGTCCTTCCGCCGGCGGGAGGACTGGCGGGTCGCCCGCACGGAGATCCCCGCGGAAGCACTCCGGGCCCGCCTCGACGCCTTCGTGACCACGATGCAGGGCGTGATCGACTCCCTCCCGCAGCGCGCGGGCGAGTTCAGCCTCGACGAGGTCACCTTCAGCGCTGAGGTGAGTGCCAAGGGCACCGTGTCGCTGCTCGGCTCCGGGGGCGAACTGGGAGGGCAGGCGGGCATCACCTTCACGTTCACCCGGACCGGCACCCCTGGGGAGGAAGCTCCGGTCTCCCATGCTGCCGTCGCGCCGGGTCAGCGGAGGACGGGGTAGTTGGCGCGGAAGGTGTAGTCGAGTGGGCCGTGAAGGCGATCATGGGCTGGTCGTCTTCTGCGAAGCCCAAGCGCTACCAGCACGTCACCGACCCGCTCCTGCGCGAGGCCGCCCACAAGGTCGGCGGACTACTGTGGACGAAGCCGGACAGTGCCGTGATCGGGGACACCGAGCGAGCGCCTGACCAGGGCGCTCACGGCGCCACCTGAGGGGCGACTGCAACCAAAACTGCAACCAGTGCCCTCTACGGCCACAACGAGGCCCCGCAGCGACGTGCCGCTGCGGGGCCTTGTTTTGCCTGGTCAGGCGGGGTGCGGAGGATACGAGATTCGAACTCGTGAGGGTGTGAACCCAACACGCTTTCCAAGCGTGCGCCCTAGGCCTCTAGGCGAATCCTCCGCGGGCAACAGTACAAGACGGGGTGGGGTGGTCGCGAACTCGTTCGCCGGGGGTGGGATCGGTTAAGGTGGACTCGCCCCTCACGCGGCGCTAACTCGCTGAACTCCCCCAGGGCCGGAAGGCAGCAAGGGTAGGTGGGCTCTGGCGGGTGCGTGGGGGGCACCTCGTTGTGCGGGGTGGTGTGCGGGGGCGGGGGTTTTCGCGGGTGGACGCCGTTGTCGGCGGTCACCGATATCGTCGTAGTCGTGTCGCAGCTCGCTCTCTACCGCCGCTACCGGCCCGAGACCTTCGGCGAGGTCATCGGGCAGGACCATGTGACCGGCCCGCTGCAGCAGGCGCTGCGGAACGGGCGGGTCAATCACGCGTATCTGTTCAGCGGGCCGCGCGGCTGCGGGAAGACGACGAGCGCGCGCATCCTCGCCCGGTGTCTCAACTGCGAGCGGGGGCCGACGCCGGAGCCGTGCGGGGAGTGCCGCTCGTGCCGGGACCTCGCGCGCAACGGGCCGGGGTCGATCGACGTCATCGAGATCGACGCCGCGTCGCACGGCGGTGTGGACGACGCGCGTGAGCTGCGGGAGAAGGCGTTCTTCGGGCCGGCTGCCAGCCGGTACAAGATCTATATCGTCGACGAGGCGCACATGGTCACCTCCGCGGGGTTCAATGCCCTGCTGAAGGTGGTCGAGGAGCCGCCCGAGCACCTGAAGTTCATCTTCGCCACGACCGAGCCGGAGAAGGTCATCGGGACCATCCGGTCCCGGACCCACCACTACCCCTTCCGCCTCGTCCCGCCCGGCACCCTGCGCGACTATCTCGCGGACGTCTGCCGCGTCGAGTCGATCCCGGTCGAGGACGCGGTGCTGCCCCTGGTCGTACGGGCCGGGGGCGGCTCCGTGCGGGACTCGATGTCCGTCATGGACCAGTTGCTCGCCGGGGCCGGTGCCGAGGGTGTGACGTACGCCATGGCCACCGCCCTCCTCGGGTATACGGACGACGCCCTGCTCGACTCCGTCGTCGACGCCTTCGCGGCGGGCGACGGGGCGGCGGCGTTCGCGGTCGTGGAGCAGGTGATCGAGGGTGGGCACGACCCGCGGCGGTTCGTCACCGACCTGCTGGAGCGGCTGCGGGACCTCGTGATCCTCGCCGCCGTGCCGGACGCCGGCGACAAGGGGCTCATCGACGTTCCGGCGGACGTGCTGGAGCGGATGCGGCGCCAGGCCGACGCCTTCGGCGCGGCCGAGCTGAGCCGCGCGGCCGACCTCGTGAACGAGGGGCTGACCGAGATGCGCGGCGCCACCGCGCCGCGGCTGCAGCTTGAGCTGATCTGCGCGCGCGTGCTGCTCCCCGGCGCGTACGGGGACGAGCGTTCGGTGATGGCCCGGCTGGACCGCCTGGAGCGCAACGCCGCGACGGGCCCGCCGGCCATGGGGTACGTACCGGGACCGGACGCCCACCAGCCGCCCCGCGACGGTGTGGGTGGTGGGGGTGACGCCGTAGGCGGTGTGGGTGGTGCCGTCGGTGGTGGCGGTGGTGGCGGTGGTGCCGCTGGTGGTGGTGGGGGTGCCGCTGGTGGCGGTGGTGGTGGCGGGGGTGCCGTCGGTGCGGATGGTCGTGGCGGTGGCGCTGGTGGGGGCGCTGTCACCGGTGGGGGTGCTGAGGCTGCTCGGGCGGTCCTTGCCGAGCGGGGTGGTCCGGTTACTCCCGGTGCCGGGTCCTCCGGGCCCGGGGCTGGAGCCCCTTCGGCCGGCGGTGCTGGCGGGTCTTCTGGGGCTGGGGCACCTGTGGCCGGCGGTGCTGGCGGAGGGGGTTCTTCGCCGCCTCCGGCGGCCGGTGGCGGCGGGGGGCAGGCCCGTCGGCCCGGGGCCTGGCCCGGGAGTGCCCCGGCGGCGTCCGGGGCGGGGGGCGGGGGCGTAGCGCCCGCGGCGGCGGCTGCGCCCGGGCCCGCGGCCGGACCGGCGGCTGCGCCCGCACCCGTGGCGGGAGCGGCGGCTGCGCCTGCGCCTGGATCTGCGGGTGCGCCGGCATCTGGATCTACGCCCGCACCTGCGGGTGCGCCTGCGGCTGCGGCTGCGGGCGGTGGTGTCGTCGCTGCTACGGCCCAGGGGGTGCCCGCGCAGCAGGGCGGTGGTGTCGCGGGGGCCGCTTCCGTGCGGCAGATGTGGCCCGAGATCCTCGAGGCCGTCAAGCACCGGCGGCGCTTCACCTGGATCCTGCTCAGCCAGAACGCCCAGGTCACCGGGTTCGACGGCGGGACTCTCCAGCTCGGCTTCGCCAACGTCGGCGCCCGCGACAGCTTCGTCAACGGCGGCAGCGACGAGGTGCTGCGCGAGGCGCTCGCGGAGCGGTTCGACGTGCAGTGGAAGGTCGAGGCCATCGTGGACCCGACCGGCGGCAGCGGCTCCGGGGGGCCCGGCGGTGCGCCGGGCGGCTCCGGGGGCGGTCCGGGCGCGGGGGGCGGGTTCGGCGGCGGCGGTGCTGGCGGCGGCGCCGGGTTGCGGCAGTCCGTACAGACCTCGCCCGCGCCCTCCGTACCGGCGCCGGCTCCTCCCCGGCAGCCCCGGCCCGCGGCCGGCTCCGGCGGGGCGCCTCCGCCCGATCCCGGGCCGCCCCCCGATCCCGGCCCGCCTCCGCCGCCGCTGGAGGACGACATCCCCGACGAGGACGACCCCGACCTCGACGACACCGCCCTGTCCGGCCACGACCTCATCGTCCGCGAGCTGGGCGCCACCGTCATAGAGGAGATCCGCCACGACTAGGCCGCGTCCTCCGGAAGGATGAGGGCGGCCGGGGGAGCGGTGACTCCCCCCGGGGCAACCCCGGGGGAGCGCGTCCTCCCTGCGATGGACGGCAGCGCGGCGGCTGAGAACGTAGGCTCGCCTGGACCGGCCGGACACCCGGCCGGCGACCTCGACGGCGTAGGTCGAGATGCCGGCCGAGACGTAGGCACAGAGAGACGTAGGCACAGAGAACTGCGGTAGCGCGACAAGGAGCGAGCGACGTGATGCCTGGTGGTGGCCAGCCCGACATGCAGCAGTTGCTGCAGCAGGCCCAGAAGATGCAGCAGGAGCTTGCCTCCGTCCAGCAGGAGCTGGCCGAGACGCCGGTCGAGGGGAGCGCCGGCGGCGGGCTCGTGAGGGCCACGGTGACCGGCTCCGGCGAACTGACCGGTCTGGTGATCGACCCGCGCGCCGTCGACCCCGAGGACACCGAGACGCTGGCCGACCTCGTCGTGGCCGCCGTGCGGGACGCGAACAGCGCCGCGCAGCAGCTTCAGCAGGAGCGGCTCGGCCCGCTCGCGCAGGGGCTCGGCGGGATGCCGGGGCTGCCCTTCTGACCCCTCCCGGAGGCCCTCGGGGGCCCGTTCCCGCGGCCTCGCGGGGTCGTTCCCGGCCGTCCGGATCTGCCGGGTTCCGGAACCCGAGGCCACCCCAGAAGCGGGTTGAACCCGGCGGTAGCGGCTAGCTTGGTGCAGGAGAGCGGACACGAGAGAGGCGTTGCGTGTACGAAGGCGTGGTCCAGGATCTGATCGACGAGTTGGGCAGGCTGCCCGGCGTCGGTCCCAAGAGCGCGCAGCGCATCGCCTTCCACATCCTGCAGGCCGAGCCGGCCGACGTCCGCCGGCTGGCGCATGCACTGACCGAGGTGAAGGAGAAGGTCCGGTTCTGCGCGGTCTGCGGGAACGTCGCGCAGGAGGAGCAGTGCCGGATCTGCGCCGACCCGCGGCGCGACCCGGCCGTCCTGTGCGTGGTCGAGGAGCCCAAGGACGTCGTGGCCATCGAGCGGACCCGGGAGTTCCGCGGGCGGTACCACGTGCTCGGCGGCGCGATCAGCCCCATCGAGGGCGTCGGCCCGGACGACCTGCGGATACGGGAGCTGCTCGCCCGGCTCGCGGACGGTGCCGTCACGGAGCTGATCCTCGCCACCGACCCCAACCTCGAAGGCGAGGCCACGGCCACGTACCTGGCCCGCATGGTCAAGGCCATGGGTCTGAAGGTGACCCGGCTGGCCAGCGGTCTGCCGGTCGGAGGGGATCTTGAGTACGCGGACGAGGTCACGCTCGGGCGCGCTTTCGAGGGGCGGCGATTGCTCGATGTCTGATACGGAACCACGTGCCCGCCGGCTGGATCCCGGCGCAGCGCCCAGCAGCCCGGCAGGCCGCCGCACGCGGCCGGGTGGCGCGCGGGGCGCCGACAGAGGAGGTCTGCTCGATGTCTGACGCCACCCTGCACCAGGCGACGCAGGACCCGGACAGCTTCGCGGTCCAGATCGCCGACTCGATCGAGAGCTTCATCGTCGCGGTCACGGAGGTCGCCAAGGGCGACGAGCCGAACAGCGCCGTGCCCTTCCTGCTGCTGGAGGTCTCGCAGCTCCTGCTGGCCGGCGGCCGGCTCGGCGCGCACGAGGACTTCGTACCGGAGGAGCGGTACGAGCCGGACACCGGGCCCGAAGCGGACGTCGACGAGCTGCGTGAGCGGTTCGCCGAGCTGCTGGACCCGGTGGACGTCTACTCCGAGGTCTTCGACCCGTACGTGCCGCGCAGCACGCCTGTCGCCAGCCGGATCTCCGACGACCTGGCCGACGTGATCACCGACTTGCGGCACGGCCTCGCGCACTACACCACGGGGCGGGTCAACGAGGCGCTGTGGTGGTGGCAGTTCTCGTACCTGTCCAACTGGGGCCCGACCGCGAGCGCCTGCCTGCGCGCGCTGCAGTCGCTGGTGGCGCACGTACGGCTGGACACGCCCCTGGGGGAGCTGGACGGGCTCGACACCGACAGCGACGCCGCGCTGGACGACGGGCGGCTGGAGGAGGAGGCGGGGCGCGTGATGGCGGAGGAGATCGCGGAGCCGCTGGGGCTCCGGCGCAGCTGAGCGCGGGGGCTGGGGCCTCGCCGGGCGGCTGGGGCTGCCGCGTATCCGGGAGGCTCAGGCTGCGGCGTATCCGAGAGGCTGCGGCTGCTGCGTACTCGGGTCTGGGGGCGTGGTGTTACGGGCCGGGGGCGCGCCCCGTAGCGCGTACGGCGCGCGGGTGCGGCGTACGCGCCCGGATTGTGGGGCTCCGGATGTGAGCTGCCTTACGTTTCCGTGTGCCTTCCGCGGGTCCCGGGCAGGTGCGTCACCGAGCCGGCACGCCCCGTTGCGTACCCGCCGGCTCGGTAGAATGAGCCGACCGAAACACCATTGCGAGGAGCGCACGTGGGCCTTGTCGTGCAGAAGTACGGCGGCTCTTCCGTCGCCGACGCCGAGGGCATCAAGCGCGTCGCCAAGCGGATCGTCGAGACCAAGAAGGCCGGCCATCAGGTCGTCGTCGTGGTGTCCGCGATGGGCGACACGACGGATGAGTTGATCGATCTCGCCGAGCGGGTCTCACCGATCCCCACCGGCCGCGAACTCGACATGCTGCTCACCGCGGGCGAGCGGATCTCCATGGCCCTGCTGGCGATGGCGATCAAGAAACTGGGGCACGAGGCGCTGTCGTTCACCGGCAGCCAGGCGGGCGTGATCACCGACGCCGTGCACAACAAGGCGCGGATCATCGACGTCACACCCGGCCGGATCCAGGAGGCGGTGGACAAGGGCGCCATCGCGATCGTCGCCGGCTTCCAGGGGGTTTCGCAGGACAGCAAGGACATCACCACGCTCGGCCGCGGCGGCTCGGACACCACGGCGGTGGCGCTGGCGGTGGCGCTGGAGGCGGAGGTCTGCGAGATCTACACCGACGTGGACGGCGTGTTCACCGCCGATCCGCGGGTGGTGAAGAAGGCCCGTAAGATCGACCGGATCCCGTACGAGGACATGCTCGAACTGGCGACCAGCGGGTCGAAGGTCCTGCTGCACCGCTGCGTCGAGTACGCCCGCCGGTACAACATGCCCATTCACGTCCGTTCCTCGTTCTCGGGGCATCCGGGCACATGGGTAGGCAATATCTCCGAGGGAGCAGAAGGCATGGAGCACGCGATCATCTCCGGAGTCGCGCACGACGTCTCCGAGGCGAAGATCACGGTGGTCGGTGTCCCGGACAAGCCGGGCGAGGCCGCCGCCATCTTCCGCGCGATTGCGGACGCCGAGATCAACATCGACATGGTGGTGCAGAACGTCTCGGCCGCCGCCACCGGCCTGACCGACATCTCCTTCACCCTGCCCAAGACCGACGGCCACCGCGCGATGGAGCTGCTGACCAAGGCGCAGCCGTCGATCGGCTTCGAGTCCCTGCGCTACGACGACCAGGTCGGCAAGATCTCCCTCGTCGGCGCCGGCATGCGCTCGCACCCGGGCGTCACGGCCACGTTCTTCGAGGCGCTGTCCAACTCCGGGGTCAACATCGAGCTGATCTCCACCTCCGAGATCCGTATCTCGGTGGTGACCCGCGAGGACGTCGTCAAGGACGCGGTACGCGCCGTGCACTCGGCGTTCGGCCTCGACAGCGAGAGCGACGAGGCGGTCGTCTACGGCGGCACCGGCCGCTGAGCGGGTTTGCCACCTGAGCGGGTTTGTCACTTGAGCGGGTTTGTCACTTGAGCAGGTTGTCACTTGAGCAGGTTTGTCACCGATCCGTTGGTCCATACCGCTTGCGCCGAACACCCTTGCCATCCGAGGATTGCGGTTCGCGCCGTCTGCAACCGCGGCGGCGCCGCGAAGCGTCTCTGTCCCTGCCCGCATTGGCCGGCCGCACGGGTAGCGAGGGAGTGGGCATGGCGGTACGCGTGGTGACACCACCGGTGTTGCCGCCGTGTGCGTACAACCTTGACAGGGGTCGGTGTGTCAAACAGGCGTGGCAGAGGCACTCAGCATTGCGACCCTTCCGGCCGGCCCCGCGCTGCGCCCCGGTTCCTCCGCGGCGCCCCGGGGGCTGCCGGTGATCGCGCCGTGGTCCGGCCGGTCTGCCGCGAAGAAGTCCGCGGGGGACGCTGACGACGCCATGGCGGAGGGCACCAGCGTCGACCACCTCACCGAGACGTACCAGACCCACTACCGGTCGCTGCTCGGTCTCGCCGCGCTGCTGCTCGACGATCTCGCCTCCTGCGAGGACGTGGTGCAGGAGGCGTTCATCCGCGTGCACTCGGCGCGCAAGCGGGTCAAGGACCCGGACAAGACCCTCGCCTATCTGCGGCAGACGGTCGTCAACCTGTCACGTTCCGCGCTCCGTCGGCGCATCACCGGGCTGAAGCTGCTCTCCAAGCCCATGCCCGACATGGCCAGCGCGGAAGAGGGTGCGTACGAACAACTGGAGCGCGACCAATTGATCCAGGCGATGCGCGGGCTGCAGCGCCGGCAGCGCGAGGTGCTCGTGCTGCGTTACTTCGCGGACATGACCGAGGCTCAGGTGGCCGAGGCGCTGGGCATCTCGCTCGGCTCCGTCAAGGCGTACGGCTCCCGGGGCATCGCCGCACTGCGGACAGCCATGGGAGCGCGGACATGAGCGAGCGTTTCTACGGATCGGGCCCGCCGTGGGAGCGGGGTTCCGAGGGATCCGGCGGGTCGGGCGCGGGGGCCGGGACCGGGGCCGGACGCGGGGCAGTGGACGTGGCGGAGACGGCTGGGACGGCGGAGACTGCCGAGTTGCCGGATGCGCCGGATACGGCGGATACGGCGGAGGCGCCGGCGGGCTCGGACGAGTTGACGGCGGCGGTGTCCGGGGCGGCGGTGCCCGAGGCGGCAGGACCGGACGACGGGGCGGCGGCGCGGGGTGCGTCGGGTCCGTCGGAGGGATCCGGCGGTGCGGAGGGGCTGGACGGCCCTGGTGTTCCGGACGGCTCTCGTGTCGGTGTTCCCGACGGGCCGGGTGGTCTGGGCGGGCCGCGTGGGTTGAGCGGTCCGGTCGGCTTCGGTGGTACGGGCGGTCCCGGCGGGGCCGGGATCCCGCGGTGGCCCGGCGGCTACGGCGACGGGGACGGCGGTGACGACGCGGACGGCGAGGACGAGCTGCGGCTGCTGCTGCACTCCGCGGTCGACGGCCTGGAGCCGGCGCCCGGCACGCTCCAGTATCTGCAGCGGGCGGTGCCCGCGCGGCGCGCGCGCCGCCGCCAGTTGGTCGCGGTCGCCGCGGTCGCGGTGGTCGCGCTGGCGGTCTCGGTGCCGGCGCTGATGAACGTCGCCGGCTCGACCAGCGAGAAGAGCCCGCGTCAGGACGTCGCCAACAGCCAGCCTCCCGGCGCCGGGCAGGGCGGGGGCGGCACCGTGGAGGGCAACGACTCCGACGCCACCGCCGGCAGCAAGGAGCCGGGCGGCAAGGAGGAGAAGACGCACAGCCCCGGGCCCGACGAGAACACCGCCGCCCCGACCGGCGGCTCCGAGGACACGACGGTCGCGGAGCCGTGCGCGCCGGCGCAGATCAGCGAGCCGGTCGCGGCCAGCCGCACGCCCGACGAGGCGGGCCGGGTCACCGGCTCCTTCACCGTCACCAATGTCTCCAGCACCGCCTGCGCGGTCGAGTCGTCCGAGGGCGTGCGGGTGGGCGGCACGTTCGGCGCGGCGAGCGCGAGCGCGGTCGACACCCGAACGCACACGGTCGGCGACGCCGCCACGGACCTGCTGCCGCCGCCGGAAGCGACCGGCGCGCTGGTGCTCGCGCCCAGCGAGTCATACGTGGTGGAGTTCGCCTGGGTGCCGGAGACCAGCAGCGACGGCGGCTGCACCACCTCCGCCACCACGCCGGCCCCGGACCCCAGCGACGACACGCAGTCCTCGCCGGACGAGACCCAGTCCGAGACCGACCAGGGGACCGAGACTGGCGGCGGTGACACCGGCGGCACCGGCGAACCGGGCGAAGGCGACGGCACGGGCGACGGCTCCGTCACCCTGACCCACTCGCCGGAGGCCGACTCCTCCGCCGTGGCCAGCGTCACGGTCGAGAACGCCTGCGCCGGCACCGTCTACTACACCGAACCGCTCCCCGGCACCTGACCCGGCCGCGTTTCCCGCCCCCTGGGCGGGCGGCCGTCGGGGAGGCCGTACCGTGGAGGCGTGTACCGGTTCCTGCTGACGCCCCGGTGGTGGGTCGTCAACGTCCTCGCCGCAGTGGCCATCCCGGTCTGCCTCGTCATGGGCGCCTGGCAGTTGAGCCGCTTCGAGACCCGCGTGGACACCCACCAGGCACAGCAGGAGAAGCGGGACGGCGCCGCCGACGACGCCGCCGGCCGGCCGATGGGCGAGCTGCTGCCCGTGACTGAGGAGACGACCGGTGACGCGGCGACGGTCACCGGGCGCTACGGCCCCCAGCTCCTCGTCCCCGACCGCACCCTCGACGGCGAGACCGGCTTCTACGTGCTGACCCTCCTGCGCACCGACGACCCCGTGGGCGCCGGCCCCGTGGGCGACGACGCCGCCGGAACCCCTACCTCCGTTCCGGTGCTCCGCGGCTGGCTGCCCGGCGAGGCCGACCCGGCGAAGGCCCCCGAGCCGCCCGCCGGCGAGGTCACCGTCACCGGTGCCCTGCAGGTGTCCGAGAACCAGGGCTCCCCCGGCGTGCACACCGAGGGCGGGCTGCCGCGCGGCCAGGTCGGCATGATCAGCGCCGCGGCGCTGATCAACGTCGTGGACGAGCAGGTCTCCCCGGCCTGGATCACCCTCTTCGAGGCCGACGGCGGGATGCGGCCCGTCCCCGCCGAGGTCCCGGAGGGCAGCGGGCTCGACCTCAAGGCGTTCCAGAACCTCGGTTACACGGCCCAGTGGTTCGTCTTCGCCGGCTTCGTGATCTTCATGTGGTACCGGCTCTTCCGCCGCGAGGCGGAGGTCGCGCGCGACAGGGCCCTCGGCCTCACCTCCCCCGATCCTGACGAGAGCGGTCCCCGGGACCGGGACCCGGCCGCTGCGGCTGCGACGGCTGCGGAGCCAGGTCCGGAAGCAGATGACGCCGGACGAAGTCGAGCTCCAGCCTCAACTGCTTGATCCGCTCCTCCACGACCAGCGAGCCGTGTCCCGCGTCGTAGCGGTAGACCTCGTGCGGATGCCGGCGCTCGGCCAGCCGTCCGACGTAGTTCTCCACCTGCTGGATCGGGCACCGCGGATCGTTGACCCCCGCGGAGACGAACACCGGCGCCCGCACCTTGTCCACGTACGTCAGCGGTGACGACGCGGCGTAGCGCTCGGGGACGTCCTCCGGTGATCCGCCCATCAGCGTGCGGTCGATCGCCTTCAGGGCCTCCATCTCGTCCTGGTACGCCGTCACGTAGTCCGCGACGGGCACCGCCGCCAGGCCCAGCGCCCAGGCGTCCGGCTGCGTGCCGAGGGCCAGGAGCGTCAGATACCCGCCCCACGAGCCGCCGCCGACGACCAGCCGCTCCGGGTCCGCGAGACCGGAGGCGACGGCCCACTCCCGCACCGCCGCGATGTCCTCCAGCTCGATGAGCCCCACCCGGTGCTTGAGCGCGTCGGTCCACTCCCGGCCGTAGCCGGTGGAGCCGCGGTAGTTGACGCGGACCACGGCGAAGCCGTGGTCGACCCAGGCCGCAGGGCCGGCCGCGAAGGCGTCGCTGTCCTGCCACGTCGGGCCGCCGTGCACGTCGAACAGGCAGGGGAACGGGCCCTCGCCCGCCGGCCGCTGCACCAGCGCATGGATCCGCCCGCCGGGCCCGTCGACCCAGGCGTCCTCCACCGGCACCGAGCCCGGCGCCGCGGGTCCCGGCGGCTGCAGCACCACGGCCCCGTCGGCGGACCGCACCTGCGGCGGCTCCGCGCCCGACGACCAGTGGAACTCCACCGTGCCGTCCGGCCGCGGCGTCGCCCCCGAGATCGTCCCCGGCGGGGTCTCGACCCGGGTCAGGGCGCCGGAGTCGGCGCCCTGGAGCCCGTACCGCCACAGCTCGCTGCGTGCTTGGTACGTATGGAGCACGAGCAGCGCGCTGCCGTCCGGATACCACTCCGCCGACACGTCCCCCGGCAGGTCGAGCTCCAGCTCCCGGGTCTGCCCCGAGACCGGGTCCCAGACCATCGGCTCCCACCGCCCGCGCCGCTGGTGCCCGACGAGCAGCCGCGCGTCGCCGGCCACCGGCGCGAAGCCCAGCACCTCCAGGCCCAGCTCCTCCCGGCCGCCCTTGGTGTCGTCCAGCTCGGCGACCACCGCGTCCCCGCCGGGGGCGCCGGCGAGCCGCAGCACGCGCAGGGCGGCGTGCATCGCGTCGCCGTGCTCGGTGTGCTCGATGGCGAGCAGCCTGCCGTCGTGCGAGAGGTCGCCGACGCCGGCGGACTCCCGGTGCCGGTAGATCTCGCTGGGCTCGCCGCCGGGCCGGACGAGGTGGATCGTCGTGCCCGTCTCCTCCGTGGAACGGCCGATCACCGCCGTGCCGTCCCGCCCCAGCGCCAGCCCCGCCGAGTACGCCGCCGGCAGCCCCGGCGCCGCCGCCCGGTCCTGCCCCGGCGCGGCGCCCGCGAACGGCTGCCGCCGCCACACCCCGAACTCGTCCCCGTCGGTGTCGCAGAACCACCACACCCACTCGCCGTCCGGTGTCAGCGCGCCGTCCGTCGTGCCGTTCGGCCGGTCCGTGACCTGGCGGACGCCGCCCGTGCGGCGGTCCCATGCGTACAGCTCGAACGTGCCGGTCTGGTTCGACACGTACAGCGCGCGGTCCGGCGCGTCCTCCGCCCACCCGGGCAGGCTGATCCGCGGCGCCCGGAACCGCCGCTTCCACGCCGGCTCCGCACCCGCCGGCCCGCCGTCTCCGGCACCTGCGCCGTCTCCGTAGCTCTCGTAGCCCTCGCCGCCGAAGCTTGCGTCGTCACCGGCACGTCCCGCTTTGCCCCCGTCGATCTCGCTCATGCCGCCATTCTGCGTCCTCGCCCCGGCCGTTCGGCGACCGCACCGCCAATCTGTGGATTACTGCCCAGTTGTGGATAAACTCCCGCCGCCGCGGACCCCGGCTCCCCGATCCCGGCTCCCCGATCCCGGCTCCCCGATCCCGGCTCCCCGATCCCGGCTCCCCGACCCCGGCTCCCCGATCCCGGCAACCGCCCCCGGCAGCCGCGCGTCCTACGGCCGACCGCCCGACACCACGTACTCGAACAGCGCCTTGTTGCTGTTCCGTTTGCGGATGACCTCCACCTCGACCCCCGCGAAGCCCGCCTCGCGCAGCAGCGCCGCGTACCACTCCTGCGCCGGCACCTGGTTCCCGTAGAAGGTCGAGTTGCCGATCACGTAGACCACCTGCCCGCCGCCGCGCACGTTCTCGTACGCCGCCCGGAAGTGCCCCCACATGTCGTGCACGTACTTGCCCACGTAGTTCGCCAGCAGCGGCCCGTTCCGCCCGCCGTCCCGGCGGATCGCCGCCTGCGTCCGGGCCAGCTCGCCCGCGACCGGCTCCGGCACCCCCTCGGCCTCCGGCTCCGGCGGGCGCCAGGCCCGTACGCGCGAGGTGGCCGCGCCCCAGGTGCCGCCGATGGCCTGCCAGTCCAGCCGGCCCGCGTCCTCCGCCCGCCGCAGGTGCCGCATCCAGTACATGTACGGGCGCAGCTCGCGGATGTACGACATGCGGTTGACGTACGGCGGCGAGGTCAGCAGCAGGTCGCAGGGGGCGAGCCGGTCGGCGGCGGGCTGCATGTCGCGGGAGTCGCCGTACAGGACGCGCGCCGTGCCGGGCAGCGGGGCCGCGGCGCCGGTGAGCGTGGTGCCGGCCTCGCGGCGGAAGGTCTCCAGCACAGCCCGGGCGGCGGCGAGGTCGAGCGCCTGGAGAGTGCCGCCGCCCTCCTGTTCCCCCTGTCCCGCCTGTTCCTCCTTGAACGACATGCTCTGGTGGTTGAACGCCGCATTGCTCGACGCGATCAGCGTCCGGCAGAAGGCCACGTCCAGCAGGTCCCGCCCGCCCGGCGGCAGCCCGCCTGCCGCGGCGTCCAGCGCCCGCCGCACCGCCTTCAGCGCGTCCAGCGCGCTCCGGGCCCACCACCGCCCGATGTTGTGCAGCTCCGGCTGCCACAGCCCGTCGGCCTCCGGCAGCAGTTCCTCGGCGCGGTGCACCAGCGGCGCGAGCGCCCGCCGGGTCTCGCGTAGCTGGTCCGGCTCGTACGCGGCCGTCTTCGTCTTCCCCAGCCAGATCAGGAAGGGGTTCACGTCCAGCGACTGCCCCGTCAGCCCGTGCTCGGCGGCGGCGAGCGGGGTGGTGCCGGTGCCGGAGAAGGGATCGGTGACGACGGAGCCGGGCGGCATCTCGGCGGCGTAGCGGCGCACGAGGCTCACGGAGTAGGCGGGGGTCAGCCGGAGCCAGCCGTGGCGGCCGGCGCCCGTGTTGGCGCGGTAGGTGAGGTGTGCGTTCTGACGGGTGTCCGACCGCATGCTCTCGCTCTCGCCGATGGGGGCGGGGGGTAGCGAGGATCGTAGTGGGCGGCGGCCGGTCGCCAGGTGTGAACGGGCAAGTCCCCTCCGTACGGGGGCGATGGTGATCCGCGATCTTCCCGTGGGCTTATTGCGGCGGCATTGCAGCAACGCCTCCGGTGCATCAAGCTGGTTCCGCCGGGCGGGGTCCGGCGGTAGGTGATCGTCTTCCCGCCGGTGCGCTCCGGCTGCCTGTGCGCCGGGCCCCGCCCGTCACGTCCCCGGTTCCTTCCCGGCGCGATCTCCCGTACCGGCTCGCAAGCGCTTGTCGGCGCATCCCCCATCTGCTTGACTCCGGCTGCCAGTGCCCCAACGCACCGGGGGAGGACCCCATGGAGTTCACCCGCAGACGCCTGCTGTCCACCCTGCCCGCCGCCGGCCTGCTGGCGGTCCTCCCGGCCCGCCACGCTGCCGCGGCCGAGACCGCCGAAGCCGCCCAAGCCGCCGACCCCGCGCTCCTCCTCGCCCACACCCGCGCCGTCTTCGCCGGCACCCCTGAGGTCAACGCCCGCCCCGAGGCCGCCGCCAAGGTCGCCGCCCTGCACGGCACCGCCCGCGCCAACCTCGCCGCGATGGCCGACACCGGCACCGCCACCGGCGAGCTGTTCGCCGGTGTCCCCCTCGGGACCAGTGACGTCAACCTCACCACCTCGTACCTCAAGCTCTACGAGATCGCCCTCGCCACCCGCGCCCCCGGCGGTGACCTGTACGGCGACACCGCCGCCCAGGGCCGCGCCGTCGAGGGCCTGGTGTGGCTGCACGAGCACTACTACGGCGACCACTCCCGGGGTTACTACGGCAACTGGCACAACTGGGAAATCGGCATCTCCACCCACGTCGGCAAGACCTTCGCGCTCCTCGCCGACGTCCCCGGCGCCGTCCCCGCCGGGCTGCTCGCGACGTACGTCGCGTCCATGGACGCGTACCTCCGCAACGGCAAGGACGGCGACGTCGACCTCGACTCCCGCTTCCACACCGGCGCCAACCTCGCCGACATCACCACCAACCGCATCATCCAGGGCGCCCTGCTCGCCGCGGCCGGGGAGCCGGGCGGCGAGGCCCGTATCGCCAAGGCCCTCGAAGACCAGCTCACCGTCTTCGCCACCATCGACCCGTACGACATCCGCCACGGCAACACCGACGGCTACTACGCGGACGGCTCGTTCATCCAGCACCACTCCGTCGCGTACACCGGCTCGTACGGCAAGGCGCTGCTCACGCGCGTCGTCCAGACGCTCAAGATCCTCGACGGCACGGGCTTCGCGAACACCGACGCGCTCGTGCCCGTGGTGCAGCGCTGGGTGCGCGACGGCTTCGCGCCGCTGATCTTCGAGGGCTGGATGATGGAGGTCGTCAAGGGCCGCGCCGTCTCCCGTACGACGTCCGGCTACGCCGACGTCGCCGTCATCGTCGAGGCCGTCGTCGACCTCGCCGACTACGCGACCGAGGCCGAAGCCGCCGCTCTCAAGAGCTACGTCAAGCACATCCGCGCCACCTCGCGCGCCGCGCTCGACCCCGCCAGGTTCGTCTCCCCCGTCAGCGTCGTGCGCTACGCGGACATCGTCGGCGACGGCACGATCCCGCCCGCCGACCTCAACCCCGCCGCGCGCAGCGTCGCGTTCAACGCCATGGACAAGCACGTCCACCGCCGCCCCGGCTTCGCGTTCGCGCTGGCGCGCAGCTCGGACCGCATCAGCAAGTACGAGTACATGAGCGGCGAGAACCTGATGCCCTGGTTCCAGGGCGACGGTGCGTACTACCTGTATCTCTCCGGACAGGATCAGACGCGCGCGTACGGCGTCGACTACTACACCGTCGTCTCCCCCTACGGCCTCGCCGGTGCCACCGCGCCCGTCGAGCGGCGCGGCACCGTGCCGGAGCTGTACGGCGGGCTCTGGTACGACAACCCCGGCCACCCGCTGAACTTCACCTCGTCCTCCGAGTCGCAGAACACGTACGTCTACTTCCCGCGCGGCACCAACAGGCACTCCGGCGGCGCCGTCCTCGGCGCGTACGGCACGTCCGCGATGGTGCAGTCCGACGACGTCGCGTACGCCGAACGCGACCTTCTCCCGGACGACTTCGCCGTCTACCGCAACGCGACCGCCACCAAGTCGTGGTTCATGCTCGACGACGAGGTCGTCGTCCTCGCCGCAGGTGTCGGCGACCCCGCCGGCCGCACAGTAACTACTGCTGTCGACGCGCGCACCGCGGACCCCTCCGCCGCCGTCACCGTCACCGGCGCGCACCGCGACGGCAGCGCCTGGGAGGGGCCCGGCACGGCACCGCTGAGCTGGCTGCGCTACGCGGACGCCGCCGAGGGCACGGCCGTCGGGTACGTCTTCCTGGACGCACCGGCCGTCCGGGTCGGCCTGGAGGACGTCACGCGCAGCCGCCGCGCCGTACGGACCTCCAACCCGGACACGGCGGTGACGCGCACCGTGTTCAGCGCCACCGTCGACCACGAGCCGCGGCGCGGGCGCGCGCGCCTGGCGTACGCCCTCGTGCCGCACGCCTCCGCCGCGCAGTTGGACACGTACCGCAGCCGCCCCCCGCTGACCGTGACCGCCAACACCCCGCACCTGCAGGCCGTCCACCACGCCACCCTCGGCCTGACCGCCGCCAACGCGTTCACCCCCGGCCGCCACGACACCGCCGGGCTGAGCATCGACGGCCCCGCCTCGGTGCTCGTACGGACCGGGGACGACGGGCGCGTCGGCGTGGCCGTCGCGGATCCGACGATGGACCGCGGCACGGTCACCGTGGTGCTGCGCGGGCGAGCGCTGCGGAAGACCGCGGGGGACGACGGGGTCCGGGTCAGCCCGGTGCCCGGCGGGACGAAGCTGGAGGTGGACACGCATCACGCGTACGGCAGGAGCCTGACGTCAACTCTGGAGGGCTAGCCGGTACTTCGTCCGGTTCGGGGCCATGTGCGCGGAGGCCGGCGGGGCTACGCTGAGGTCACAGGGGCTCGGGCGAGCCGGCGGCCGGACCGGGGGAGGACGAGTGTCTGAGTTGTTCCTGCGTGGCCTGAGCCGGTGGCAGGCGGACACGCAGCGCGAGGCCGTGGCGGACGTGTACGTCGCGTCGTACAACGGCACGTCGGGCGGGGTGCCCGGGCGGGAGGGCTTCCTGCGGCGGCTCGAAGACCACGTGCAGCGGCCGGGATTCGAGATGGTGCTGGCCGGGGGCGACCGGCCGGTGGGCTGCGCGTACGGCTTCCGGGCCGACCGCTCCGGCGAGTGGTGGCCGGACTTCCCGGAGGGGCCGCCGCTGGCGCTGACCGAAGTCACCTCGTCCCCGCGGGCGTTCGTGGTGGCCGAGCTGATGGTGGTGCCGGACCAGCGCCGCCGGCACATCGCCACGCGGCTGCAGCAGCACCTGCTGGCCCGCTGGGCGCCGTCGCCGGCGGTGGCGCTGCTGCCGCAGGGCAACGCGGCGGCCGATGCGGCGTACCACACCTGGGGCTGGACGCGGACGGGCAGCCTCCACCCGGTGCCGCCGACGCCGCCGCTGGACCTCTGGACGCACCGCAGTCCGCCGCACTGACACCGACGGCGGGAAGCGCCCGCCCGACCGGCGGTAGGTTTGTGCTGGCTTCCGGGAGGTTTGCGCCCGGATGGCGGCAGAAGGGTCCAGGGCACAGGGGGTTCCGGTTGGCCGGGCAGGCGCGGCGGTTCTGGGCGGAGCTGGCGGCGGTGTACGAGGCCGCCGGCCGGCCGACGCTGGACCGGCTCGTGCGCCTGGGCCGCGAGCAGAGCCCGCCCGCGGCGGTCGCCGACTCGACGCTCAGCGGCTGGCTGAACGCGCGCACCGTGCCGGGTCCTGCGCACACGCGGTACTTCCTGGTGCTGACGGCCTTCCTGCAGAGCGAGGCCGGCCGCGGCGGCCGGGCCGGATACCCCGCGCGGCCGGAGGCGTGGTGGGGAGAGCTCCTCGGGCAGGCCCGCCGGGAGCGCAACGCCAACCGCGGCGGCCGTCCTTCCGCCGACGGCACGGCGCCCCCGCCCGCCGGAGCGCCCCTGCCCGCCGAAGCGCGGCCACCCGGCGCGTATCCGCCGGCCGAGCCGCCCCGGACTGCTGAGCGGGCCCCCGCCGACCTCTCCGCGCTCCCGGCTCCCGGCCCCTCCTTCGTCGGCCGTACGGACGAACTGACCGCGCTCCTCGACCTGTTACGCCCGCCGCCGGACGGCGCCACGCCGCCCACGCCCCCCGTGGCGATCTCCGGCCTCGGCGGGGTGGGCAAGACGTCCCTGGCCCTCCACGCGGCGTACGAGGCGCGGCGCACCGGCTGGTTCCCCGGCGGGGTGTACTTCGTCGACCTGCACGGCGCCGACGAGACCCCCGTCACCGCCGACGGCGCCCTGCGGGCACTCCTCCGCTCCTTCGGCGTCGAGCCCGAGCACACCCCGCCGACCGCGGACGAGCGCGCCGGACTGTACCGGTCCGTACTGGAGCGGGTCGCGGCCGACCGCGGTCCCGTACTGCTGCTCGCCGACAACGCGGCGACCTCCTCCCAGGTACGGCCCCTCCTGCCGGGCCACCCGGCGCACCGCGTCCTGACCACCTCCCGCAACGTGCTCGCGCAGCTCGGCGCACACCAACTGCGCCTCGGCATGCTCCCGCCGGAAGCCGCGCTCACGGCGCTGCACGAGGCGCTGACCGCCGCCGACCCCGGCGACCGGCGGCTGGCGCGGGAGGACGGCGCGGCGAGGGAGCTGTGCCGGCGGTGCGGGCACCTCCCGCTCGCCCTGCAGATCGCCGCGGCCCTGCTGGTCGCCGACCCGGGCAAGCCCGTCGCCGAACTCGCCGACGAACTGCGGGACATGGCCACGCGCATGCGCTACCTGGACGACGGCGAACGCGCCGTACGGGCCGCCTTCGACCTGTCGTACCGCCTGCTGACCGACGAGCAGGCCCACCTCTTCCGGCTGCTCGCGCTGCACCCCGGCGCGGACGTGTCGGTGGCCGCGCTGACCGCGAGCTACGGCGGGCCCCTCCCGGTCCGCGGCGTCGACACGCTGGTCCGCGCCCATCTGGTGGAGCCGCGGGACGCGCACGGGCGCTGGCGGATGCACGACCTCGTACGCGCCTACGCCGTGGCCGAAGTCCGCGCCGACCGGCGCCTGCACGAGCGCCACGAGGAGGCGAGGGGCCGGCTGCTCGCCCACTACGGCGACCGGGCGACGGCGGCCAGGAGGCGCCTGCTGACGCCGTCCGCTCCCGATGCGCCCGCCGTCCCGGCCCCGGATCCTGCCGGCTTCGCCGACCGCGAGGCGGCTCTCGCCTGGCTCGACGCCGAGCGCGGCTCGCTGGTGGCGGCAGCCCGCTGGGCCGCGGAGCCCGCCCACGCGCGCGCGGGCGTGCGTCTGGCGCTGAACCTCGGCGAGTACTTCGGGCTGCGCCGCCGCTACGACGACGCGGTGACCGTGTACGAGCACGCGCTGCGGGCCAGCCGCGGGCTGGGCGACCGGCGCAGCGAGGGCAAGTGCGCGAACAACCTGAGCGTCGCCCTGCGCTGGACGCAACGGCTGGAGGAGGCCGTCGCCGCCTGCCGCACCGCGCTGCGGGCGTACGACGACCTGCCGGACACGTACGCCGCCAGCCGCGGGCGGAGCTGGCACAACCTCGCGAACGCCCTCGCCCTGCTGCGGCTCTTCGACGAGGCCCTCGCCGCCGAGGACCAAGCGGCGCGTATCGCCGTGGAAGCGGGCGACGCGGGTGCGCTCGCCCGTGCGGAGAACGGCCGGGGGCACGTGCTCCTGAAGCAGCAGCGGTACGACGAGGCGCTGACGGCCCTGCACCGCGCGCGGAGCCTGATGCCGGACACCCATGACCCGCCGCTGGGGGGAATGGTGACCAACAACATCGGCAGGGTGCTGCGGGGGACGGGCCGGCTGGACGAGGCCGCGAGCGCACACCGGAGCGCACGGGCCGTCTTCGCCGCCCTGGGCGACCGCGAAGGCGAGGCCACGTGCCGCAACGAAGTCGCCCTCGTCCTCGCGGACCAGGGGCGGTTCGCCGCGGCGGCCGAGGAGCAGCGCGGCGTGCTCGCCGTCCTGCGGGGGATCGGCGCGCGGTACCGCGAGGCGCTCGTCGGCCACGACCTCGGCCGCAGCCTGGAAGGGCTCGGGGAGCACGAGGAGGCGGCGGAGGTGTACGAGCACGCCGCGTCGGTCTTCGCGGAGCTGGGGGCCGACTACCACCGCGGGCTCTGCGACGAGCGGCTGGCCGCGCTCCGCGCGCTCCCCGGTGCGCGGGGGACGGGAGGGCCCGGATGAGCGCCCCCGGCACGGCGAACGATGACACCGGCACCGGCACCGGCACCGGCACCGGCACCGGCGTCGGTGCGGTGCGGCCCGCGCGCCTGTCCCCGACCGCCTCGCTGCTCTACGTCCAGCCCACGACCCTGTGCAATCTCGACTGCTCGTACTGCTACCTGCCCGACCGTACGCGCGCCCGCCGCATGCCCCGCGAGGTGGCCGACGCCGTGGCCCGCGGCGTGTCCGCCTGGGCCGAGCGGCACCCCGTGCGCGTCGTGTGGCACGGCGGCGAACCCCTCGCGGCCGGGACCGGGCGCTTCGAGGACCTGCTGGACGCGTTCCCGGGCGGCAGCCGCCATCCCGTACGCCACGGCGTGCAGACCAACGCCACGCTCCTCGACGGCTCCTGGTGCGAGCTGTTCGTCCGCCGGCGCGTCCACGTGTCGGTCAGCCTCGACGGCCCGGCCGGCCGGAACGGGGCACGCGCCGACCGCGCCGGGCGCGACAGCACCGAGCGCACCCTGCGCGCCGTCGGGCTCCTGCGCTCGTACGGCATCCCCTTCACGGCCATCGCGGTGGTCCGCAGCCCTTCGGCCGCGACGGCCGACGCGCTGTACGACTGGTTCGCCGGGCTGGGCTGCACGTCGCTCGGGGTCAACCTCGTGGAGCGGAAGGGGGCGTGGCGCGAGACCGGGACGCCGGAGTACGGCCGGGTCGTGGAGTTCTGGGCGGCCCTCACGGCCCGCGTCCAGCACGACGGGCGCCTGCGGGTACGGGACGTCGACGACGCTCTGCGCTACGTCGGGGACCAACTCGCCCGGGGCGGAGGACGGGCCGCGGACGGCCCGCACCGGCCGGTGCCGATGGTCATGTGGAACGGCGACGTGATCCCCGTGGGGCCGGAGCTGGCGGGCTTCTCGTCCCCCGCGTACGGGCGGTTCGCGGTGGGCAGCCTGCGCACGTCCGGGCTGGACGAGGTGATGGCGCGCGCCGCCGGGGTCCCGTGGGTCGCGGAGGCGATGCGCGGGGTGGCGTCCTGCCGGGCCGTGTGCGACCACTTCGGGTACTGCCGCGGGGGCAACCCTGCGAACAAGTACTTCGAGACCGGTCGATTCGACGTCACGGAGACCGAATACTGCCGCAGCAGCAGAAAAGCGTTGATGGACGGAGTGCTTCTCCATGCTGAACGACAGTGAACACCCGGGCGGGAACGGGTCCCTGGCGGACCGTATCGGCCGGCTGCGTGACCCGCTGGCCGCGCTCGCGCGGTCGGTTCCCGCCGCGGAGGGGCGCGAACCGCGCCCCAGCGCATCAGCGGATCCCCTCGAATGGGAGGGGTGGGACTCCTGGGACGAACCAGAAGAGACGGACGGGCCGGAGAACCTCGGAGAGCCGGAGACAGAGCCGGAGACAGAGCCGGAGACAGCGGACGACGCGGCGGAGGCGACCGGGGCCGGCGACCAGGCCGACGGGACCGGAGGCCCGCGGGGCGACGGCTGACCGCACCCGCGGTGCTGAACCTGCTCCTCAGCCTCACCGAAGCCCCGGCGACCGCTCCCCGGCCGGATCGGCCGCGGAAGGCGGGTCAACCTGAGTCCGCCTTATTCACCCGGAAGAGGCGAATAAGGAGCGGATGGGACAGAAGTGGCTACGCTCGTCCGCGTGCCGGGTACCCACGCCGCCGTGCTGCCGCGACTCTGCCGCGCCGTGATCGCTCTTCTCGCGGGTCTTGCGATCATCGTGCTGGCCCCGGTGTTCGCGTGCGTGGACGCCGGTACGCCGCACCACGAGGGCGAGAGCCTGCGGGGGACCACGCTGGCGCTGGCGCTGGCGCCGGTGGCGTACGCGGAGGCGGCGCACGACCACGCGGTGGCGCACGACCACGCGGCCGGCCACGGCGGGGCGGGCCGGGACGACGCCGCGGCCGGCAACCGGGCCGACAGCCGCGCTGACGGCCCTCTCGCCGCCCCCGCCGCAGACCACCTCCACGACCACGCCACCCACGCCGACTGCCGCGCGGCGTGCTGCGAGCCCGCCGCCGCCCTCCCGCGCGCCGTCGTACGCGACGACCCCGCCGGCTCCGCCGCCCTCCCCGCGCCGCCCGCCCCCGCCCCCGTCGCCGCTGCCGCCGCGCTGCCGGCAGCCGAAGCGGCCCCCGCCCTGCCGCCGTCCGCCGGCCTCCGCCCGGCGCCCCGCCACGGCCCCGCCCTCCTCCGTCTGGTCTGCGTCAGCCGTACGTGACGGCCCCCGCGCGCACGGCCGCGCCCCCGGCCCCCACGTACGTACGCGAACACCCGGCCCCGTACCCACGCGGCCGTGGAAGGACCACCCATGCACTCCACCATCCGCACCGTCGCCCCCGGCGACCTGGCCGGCTTCGCCGCCGCACACCGCCTCCCCGCCCCCGCCGGCGGCGCCCGCAGCACCCCCGCGGGGCTCGTCGGCAACACCCCCGTGCTGTGGATCGGCGAGCCGTTCAGCCCGGCCGGCCACGGCTTCTGGGCCAAGCTGGAGGGCGCCAACCCCGGCGGGCTCAAGGACCGTTCTGCGCTGCACATGGTCGCCGCCGCCCGCCGCCGCGGCGAACTGCCGCCGGGCGCGCCGGTCGTCGAGTCGACCAGCGGCACCCTCGGCCTCGGCCTCGCGCTCGCCGGGATCACGTTCGGCCACCCGGTGACCGTCGTGACCGACCCGGGGCTCGAACCGCTGCTGCGGCACCAACTGGCCGCGTACGGGGCGCGCGTCGAGATCGTACGCGCCCCGCATCCGTCCGGCGGCTGGCAGCAGGCCCGCCGCGACCGGGTCGCTGAACTGCTGGCCGCGCGGCCCGGCGCCTGGTGCCCGGACCAGTACCACAACCCCGACAACCCCGCCGCGTACGACGCGCTCGCCCTCGAACTCGCCGTGCAGCTCGGCCGCGTCGACATCCTCGTCACCGCCGTCGGCACCGGCGGCCACTCCGCGGGCGTCGCCCGCGCGCTGCGCGCGTTCTCGCCGGGGATGCGGCTGGTCGGCGTGGACTCGGTGCGCTCCACGGTCTTCGGGCAGCCGGCGGGCGAGCGGCTGATGCGCGGGCTAGGCAGCAGCATCCACCCGCGCAACGTCGACCACGCGGCGTTCGACGAGTGCCACTGGGTCGCCGCGCACGAGGCGGTGTGGGCGGCCCGGCGGCTCGTGCGGCACCACTACGCGGGGGGCGGCTGGAGCGTCGGCGCGGTGGCCTTGGTCGCGGGGTGGCTGGCGCGTACGCACGGGCCCGCGGTCCGTATCGCGGCCGTCTTCCCCGACGGCGTGCAGCGCTACTGGAACACCGTCTTCAGCGACGACTACTGCCGCGCCCACGACCTGCTCGACCGCCCGCCGGCCGCGTGCCCCGACGAGATCGCGCACCCGGCGGAGCGGACCGTCGAGCGCTGGACGCGCTGCGGCACCGTCACTGCCCCGTCGGCGGTGCTGCCTCGATGAGCGGCCTGGTGGGGGAGTTCCGCTCGTACGGTGCCGGGGTGCGGCTGCTGATGGTGCAGCAGTTCACCATCAACACCGCCTTCTACATGCTGATGCCGTACCTCGCCGCCCATCTCGCCGACGGGCTCGGCATGGCCGCGTGGGCCGTGGGCCTGGTCCTGGGCGTACGGAACTTCTCCCAGCAGGGCATGTTCCTGCTCGGCGGCACACTGGCCGACCGGCTGGGCTGCAAGCGCATGATCGTCGCGGGGTGCGTGCTGCGGACGGCGGGGTTCGGGCTGCTGGGCTTCGTGCAGTCACTGCCCGCGCTGGTGGCGGCATCCGCGCTGACGGGCTTCGCGGGGGCGCTGTTCAACCCGGCGGTGCGGACGTACCTCGCGCAGGCCGTGGGGGAGCGGCGGCGCGTGGGGGCGTTCGCGTTGTTCAACGTCTTCTATCAGACGGGGATGTTCGTCGGGCCGCTCGTCGGGCTGGCTCTGCTGGCCGCCGACTTCCGGCTGGTGTGCACGGTCGCGGCGCTGCTGTTCCTGGGGCTGACGGTGGTGCAGGTGCTGGCCCTGCCCGAGCGGGACACGGTACGGGCCGTACGCCCGGGGGCGCGCGGGGTACTGGCCGACTGGCGCACGGTCGTCTCCAACCGCCCCTTCATGCTCTTCTCCGCCGCCATGATCGGCTCGTACGTGCTGTCGTTCCAGGTGTATCTGGCGCTCCCCCTCCAGGCCCACCGTGCCTTCCCGGCCGCCGGCGACGGCGTGACCACGGCGCTCTTCGCCGTCTCGGCGGGCGTGGCGGCGGCGGGCCAACTGCGCGTCACAAGTTGGGCGAAGAAGCGCTGGCCGGGTCAGCGTGCGCTGGTGTACGGCATCGCCCTGATGAGCGTCGCCTTTCTGCCGCTGTTTCTCACCGGGGCGCCACCGGCCGGCGGCGGCGCGGCGGCGCGGACGGCGGCGCTCGCCCCGCTGCTGCTCGCCGCGGCCCTGCTGGCGCTGGGCACGGCCCTGGCGTACCCCTTCGAGATGGACACGGTGGTGACCCTGGCCGGTGGCCGCCTCGTCGCCACGCACTACGGGCTCTACCACACGGTGTCCGGTCTCGGCATCACGCTGGGCAACCTGGGGACGGGCGCGCTGTGGGACGCGGCGGAGGGGTATCCGCGGCTGCCGTGGCTGGTGCTGACCGCGACGGGCGCGGCCTGCGCGGGCGCGCTGGCGGCACTGGCCCACGGCGGGCGGCTGCGCGCGGTGCGGCCGGAGCCGGCGTCCGCGTGAGCGGCACGCGCGCGGTGGTTCCCGACAGACGTCGGCGACCACCGGGTCGGCCCGTGACGGCGCCCGGTGGATCACGCCGTCAGCCGTTCCTCCAGCGGCCGTATCGCCACGCTTGCGACCAGCACCAGGAGGCCGACCACCACCCATGGCAGCACCCGCTCCACGCCGTACAGGAGCCCGAAGAGGCCCGGCGTGACCATGTCGGCCGTCGCGAACGAGTACTGGAACGCCGCCAGGTACGTGCCCCGCGCCCCCTCCGGCGCCGCGTCCGCGGAGAGCGCGTTGGAGGCCGGCCCGTGCAGCATCTCCGCGACCGCCCAGAGCAGCATCACCAGCGCCAGATAGCCGACCAGCACCGGGCCGCGCGGCAGCAGGACCGCGAACGCGACGGCCCCGCACCACCCCGCCCACGCCACCCCGCCCCAGGCCATCGCGCCCCCGCGGGAGGTGGTCCGGCGGATGCGGTGGGTGACCGCGGCGGTGGAGGTGGCGACGACGGCGGTGGTGAGGGTCAGAAAGACGCCGACCGCCCAGCCGGGCGCGGCCAGCCCGCGGACGACGTAGACGGGGGTGGCCACGGCGAGGAGGACGGTGCAGATGTTGAACAGGACGTTGACGCCGATCAGCAACAGATAGGCGCGGTTGCGCAGCAGGTGCCGTACGCCGTCGGCGGGCTTGCCGGCGACGGCGCCGGCGGCCGGCCGCGGGCGGCTCCGTACGAAGAAGGCGACGGCACCGGCGGCGAGGACGAAGGACAGCGCGTTCGCCAGGATCATCCCCCGGTACGCGTGCTGCGAGGCGAGCCCCAGCAGCACCCCGGCGAGCACCGTCCCGGCGCCGGTCCCGGCCGCGCGGACCATCGCGGCGCGGGCGAACCACTGGTCCCGGCCGCGGCCGTCGGCCTGTTCTGCGATGAACGCGAAGACCGACGACCAGTACACGCGCAGCCCGGCCGCCTCGACCAGCGCCGCGGCGAACAGCGACACCGGCCCGTCCACCGCCAGATACAGCAGGAACCCGCCCGCCTGCAGCAGTTGCCCCGCGATCACCACCGGCCGCGGGCCGATGCGGTCCACGACCCGCCCGACGAGCAGCGGAAGCAGGAGCGCGGCGGCGGTCGCGGCGGTCATCAGCAGGCCGACGCGCGCCTCGGAGAGGTCGGTGGCGGCGAGGAAGTAGACCATGGACAGCGGCAGATAGAGCCCGGACCCGACGGCGTCGATCCCGAGCGCCACCGGAAGCGCCCAGGCCGCCCCGTCCCGTCCCTGGCCCCGCCCCTGTCCCTGTCCCCGCACCTGCCCTCCGGTCCGCACCGACAGCCCCCGTCCGCGCCCCGACAGCCAAGTGCAACGTTGTAACCCGATGTCCCCGCGAAGTCAATCCGCTGCACGGCACCCGGTTTAGCCTGTGCCGTATGGCAGTACTGGACGCGCTGCACCGTTTCAACCAGCGGCATCCCTGGAGCCACAACGACCACTACGGCCCGTGGATCGCCCGGCAGGTGGCCGCGGCCGGGGCGCGGGACGTGCTGGACGTCGGGTGCGGATCGGGGAACCTGGTGGCGTTGCTGCGGCGGCGCGCGGGGGCCGTGACCGTGACCGGGCTCGAACCCGACGCCGCGCTCGCCGCCGTCGCGGCCCGGCGGTTCGACGGCGATCCCGCGGTCACCGTCGTACGCACCGACTTCGCCGGCCGCGAGCCCGGGCGGCGCTGGGACGCCGTCACGCTCGTCGCCGTACTGCACCACATGCCGCTGGTCCCCACGCTGCGTGAGCTGCGCGACTGCCTCGCGCCGGGCGGGCGGCTGGTCGTCGTCGGGTGCTACCGCGAGGCCGGGGCCGCCGACCTCGTCGCCTCCCTGCCGGCCGTGCTCGCCAACCCGCTCGTCGGGCTGGCCAAGCACCCGGCACGCGCGGACGCCGTGCCCGTGCACATGACCGCGCCCACCGCGGAACCCGCGGAGACCCTGGCCGGGATCCGCGCCGCCGCGGCGGCGGAGCTGCCGGGGGCGCGGGTACGCCGGCGGCTGTTCTGGCGCTACAGCCTCGTCTACGACGCACCGGCCTGAGCGGGCCGCCCCCTTCGCCCGGCGCGGTCCGCCCGCCCCCCGCGGCGATATTCGCTTGCGTGTCCGGGCGCGGATCAGGATCGTGTGTACGGTGAGTGACGACGACGTACCCAAGCGGTGGACCGAGGCCAGCGTCTACCCCGACATGTGGGCGGACCCCGACAAGGACCCCCGCAACAACGACGCCAGCCCCGACGGCGAGCTGGCCACGCTGCAGGACTTCCTGACGGGCTACCGGCTGACTCTGACGATGAAGTGCGAGGGCCTCGACGCCGAGCAGTTGGCGCGGCGTTCCGTGCCGCCGTCGACCATGTCGCTGCTCGGGCTCATACGCCACCTCGCCGAGGTGGAGCGCGACTGGCGCAACTGGGTCGTGCCGGAGGACCCCGCCCCCAGGATCTACGGCGAGCGCGACGCCGACTTCCACGGCGCCGCCGCCGACCAGGCGCTCGTCGACGCCGCCTTCGCCGACCTCGCCCGCGAACAGGCCGCGTGCGACGCGGTGCTGGCCGAGTACACCGACCTCGGTGCCCGGCTGCCCAAGGACAACACGTCGGTGCGCGAGATGTGGGTGCACCGGGTGGAGGAGTACGCGCGCCACTGCGGCCACGCGGACCTGCTGCGCGAGTGCGTGGACGGCCGGGTGGGTCAGTAGCGGCCCGCGGTAGCTGACGGCGGGTGGCCCAGCGGGGCAACCCGCCCGGGACCCCATCGCGTTCGACGAGTGTGCGACGTGAAGTGGGGACCGGATGGCAGGCGCAGGATGCTGAGGCGGGGCGCGGCGGAGCCGCCCGGGTTCGAGGAGTTCGTGGCGGCCCGTGGGCCGCGGCTGCTCCGCGTGGCCTGGCTGCTCACCGGGGACGCCCAGCTCGCCGAGGACCTGCTGCAGACCGTGCTGGCCAAGGTGTGGCCGAAGTGGGAGCAGATAGCGGACGGCAGCCCAGAGGCGTATGTCCGTACGGCCATGGTGCACACCAACATCTCCTGGTGGCGCCGCCACTGGTGGGGCGAGGTGCCGCACGGCGAGCTGCCCGACACGGCCGCCCCCGCCGACGCGTTCGCCCAGGTGGACCTGGAGCAGTCGCTCGCCGCCGCGATACGGCGCCTCCCGCCGCGGCAGCGCGCGGTGGTCGTGCTGCGCTTCTTCGAGGACCTGAGCGTCGAGGACACCGCGGCGACCCTCGGCTGCGCGCCGGGCACGGTCAAGAGCCAGTCCGCCAAGGCGCTGCGCACGCTGCGCGGGCTGCTGCCGGCGGCCGAGCTGGTGGAGGGCGGTGAGTCCGGTGGCCGGGAACGCTGCTGAGCCGGCGGGGGCGCAGGACCGGGAGCCCGTCGAGGAGGAGCGCGCGCTGCGCGCGCTGCTGGAGCGGGCCGTCCCGCGGCCGGCCGCGCCCGCCGAGCGGATGGAGCGGATACGGGGACTGGTGCTGCGGCGCCGCCGCCGGCGGCGCGCGGTGTGGGGGGCGACCGCGACGGCCGCGGCCGTCGGCGTACTGCTGCCGCAGATGCTCCCCGCCGACGGCCCGCCGCCCCGCACCGTGCCCCCCGCCGCCGGCGCCGGGACGCCGGAACAGCGGGACGCCGAGACCCGGTTGGCGGAGCTGTCCGACCTCACGCTGCGGGTGCCCACGGGCTGGAGCAGCCGCACGGTGCGTACGGACTCGCCGGAGGGCGCGTACGTCGGCTACGTCGCCAGCCTGTCCCTCAGGCCGTCCCCCGAGCCCTGCCCCACCGGCGTGGACGGCACCTGCACCACGCCGCCGCGGCAACTGCCCCGCCGCGGCACGCTGATCACGCTGCGACTGCTCTACGGGCCGAAGAAGCCCACCCCCGGCGTGCTGCAGTCGCGCGAGGTGGGCAAGACGTGCTTCGTCGCGGGCGGCACCGAGGAACTGTGGGCCGTACGCAGCCCGGCGGGCGCGGCGGAGGGGGTCCACGTGCTCGCGACGGTCTGCCTGGCCGCGCCGGCTGACGGAGACGTCGCCGAGGCCAGGACCGTACTCGGCTCGATGCGCTTCGACCCCGCCGCACCACCCCGCCGACCGAAGCGGAGCACCAACTGATGCTGTCCCGCCGCCGGCTGCTGTACGCGGCCGGACTCCCCCTGCTCGCCGCGGCGGGCTGCACATCCGCCGACCCGCCCCGCGCACAGAGCGACCCGCCGCCGGCCCCCGCGCCGACCCCCTCGCGCGTCACGGCGGCCCCCGCGCGACTGCCGCGGGACATACCGGGACTCGGCCCGCGCACCCGCGCGCGCGTGCCCGCCGACGCCCGCCAGGCGCTCGTCGTCACCGGCACCTCCCGCCGCTCCTCCGACGCCACCGCCGTGCTCTACGAACGCGGCCCCGACGGCTGGCGCGGCGGCCCGGCCTGGCCCGCCCGCAACGCGCTCCGCGGCTGGACCCGCCACCACACCGCCGGGGACCTCCGCACCCCGGCCGGCGTCTACGGCCTCACCGACGCCGGCGGCCTCGACCCCGACCCCGGCACGGAACTCCCGTACGACCACGGCCCCGCCTTCACCGCCACCGGCCGCGGCTACGAGGGCGAGTCCCTCGCCGGCTCCTTCGACTACGTGGTGGCGATCAACTACAACCGCGTGCCCGGCACCACCCCGCTCGACTGGACCCGTCCCCTGGGCGACGGCCGCGGCGGCGGCATCTGGGTCCACGTCGACCACGGTGGCCCGACGAGCGGGTGCGTCTCCCTGGCCAAGCCGCACATGCGCACCCTGCTGCGGAGCCTGGACCCGGACAGGCACCCGGTGGCGGTGCTGGGCCCGCAGCACTGGCTCGCGCGCTGATCCGGCGCCGCTGTCAGACCCGGCCGCTATCGTGTGGTGACGGAGAGTGAGTTGGGCCGGAAAGGGCAGGGGGCGCCATGAGATGGCTGATCGGGATCGCCGGGACGCTGGCCGTCGGTGCGCTCGCGGCGGTGGTGTCGTCGGAAGCGACCGGTGCCTGGGAGAAGTTGAAGGCGCGGCTCTCCCGGCGCGGGGAGCTGAGGGCGGGAGCCGGGGATCCGCTGCCGGCGGGGGCGGCGCATTTCGTCAACCGCGCGGAGGAACAGGCGGTGGCCGACGCCGCCTTGCTGACCCCGCCCGCGCGGGACGGGGCGCCGGGGTACGTTCCGCTGCTCGCGGTCAGCGCGATCTCCGGCATGGGCAAGACCGCGTTCGGGACCCACTGGGCGAGGGCGAACAAGGGGCGGTTCTCCGGCAATCTGCTGTACGTGAACTTCGAGGCGCTGCCCGGCGGTTCGCAGTCCGCCCGGCTGTCGGCGGCCCTCGGCGAAGCCCTGCAGCAGCTCGACGTGGGCCCCGGCCACCTGCCCGGTTCGCTCGCGGGGCTGACCCGGCTGTACCGGCAGGAGTCGGCGCGCCGTCCGGTCCTCGTGGTCCTCGACCAGATCACCGAGGCCGCGCAGGTCCGCGCGCTCCTCCCGAGCTGTCCCGGCAGCGCCGTGCTGGCGGCCGGCCCGTCGCGTATCGGCGAGCTGACGCTCATGGGGGCGCGGTTGCTGCCCCTGGAGCCCCTGGCGTCCGAGGCCGGTCTGCAACTGCTGACGCACCTCGCCGGGGACGCGGGCCGCATCGGGGACGAGCCCGAGGCGGCCCGCCGGGTGGTGGAGTTCTGCGCGGGGCTGCCGGTGGCGTTAGGCATCGTCGGGGCCAGGCTCGCCATGGAGCCGCGCCTGACGCTGCCTGCGCTGGCGGCGGAGCTGTCGGATGAGGAGCAGCGGCTTGCGGGCCTGTCGCTCCCCGGGGAGGAGCTGGGCGTGTCCGCGGTGATCGAGATGGCGTACGGGAAGCTGCCCGCGGAGGCCGCCCGGCTGTACGGGCGGCTCGGCATGCTGCCCGGGCCGCGGTTCGACGACGACGTCGCGGCGGCCGTCGGCGGCGTGCGACCGGCCGCGGCCCGGCGGGTGCTGGCCAGGCTGGAGTCGGCGGGCCTGGTCGAGGCGGCGGACGGCAACGGGCGGCGGCGCTTCGTGAGCCTGGTGGGCCTCCACGCGCGCGCCCGCGGGACGGCCGAGCCGGAACCGCAGCGCACGGCGGCGCTGACCCGGGTGATCCGCCACTACGTACAGCGGGTGGCGCAGGCCGACGCGGCGGTCATGGGGATGCGCCTGCGGGTCACGGACCACGGGGAGGTGCTGCGGGACGCGCCGCCGAGCCCGTTCACGGGCGACGGCGCGAAGAGCGACGCGCTGCGGTGGCTCCGCCGCGAGCGGGCCGAGCTGCTGGCCGTCCACGAGGCGGCGGACGGACTCGGAGACCACCGTGCCGTCTGGCAGTTGGCGGAGGGCCTGACCGCGCTGTTCCTCAACCACCGGTATCTGCAGGACTGGACGGCCACGGGGCTGCGCGGGGTGGAGGCCGCCGCGCGCGACGGTGAGCCCGCGGCGGAGGCCCGGATCGCCGCGCTGACGTCACGGCCGCTGACGGACCTCGACCGGCTGGACGAAGCGCAGGCCCTCCTCGAACGCGCGGGTGCCCGGATCGCCGGCGTACGCGAGGGGCACGCGGGCCACGCCCACCTGCCCGTGCTGCGCTCGTCGGTGCTGGAGTTCACCGGCCGGCTGTGGGACCGGCTGGACCCGCCCCGCGCCATCGGGACGTACCGGGAGGCGCTGACCGCGTACCGCGAGGCCGGAGAGGAGCGCGGGGCGGCCATCGCCCGCTATCTGCTCGGCTGTGCGCTGGACGCGGCCGGGCGGGCGGCGGAGGCCGAGGAGACCCTGCGTGCCGCCGCCGACGGCTTCCTGGACCTGTCCGGCTACGGACCCGAGGGCGACCAGCGCATGGCGGGCCGGGCCCGGGCCGCCCTGGGGGACGTCCTGCTGCACCTGGGGCGCCGCCCCGAGGCGCTCGCCGAGTACGCCCGTGCGGCACGGTCGCTGGAGATCCAGAAGGCGGCGCACTACGAGGCGGTCGTGCGCGAGAAGCTGGCGGCGCTGGCGCACGAGGACGGCGACATATCCGGGCACCGGGAGCAACTGGCCCGGGCCGCCGGGCTGTACGGGGAGGAGGGGAACCCCCGGGCCGGTGAGCTCAGGGACGAGTTGGCGCGCCGGTACCCGGCAGCGGAGTGAGCAGCACGTCCTCGGTGCGCCCCGCGAAGCTCAGCTCCGCCGCCCCGGACAGCGGCGCGCCGCAGCGCAGCCGCGCGTAGACCACGGCCGCCGCCACCGCCGCGTCCACCGGCGCTCCGGTGACGGCGACCTCGGCGGTCGCGCCGTCCCGGACGGCCACGACGTGGGTGCCGCCGGCCGTCGGCACGCCGGCGGCGAGGCTGCCGGGGAAGTCGCCGAGGAGCCCGCGGGCCTGGCGGGCGGCGGCGTACGCACTGCGGGCGGCGGCGGGCAGCGTGAGGACGGACGCGCGCTCGGCGGCGGCGGAACGGCCGTCGCGTACCTCGCAGGACAGGTGCCGGAAGGCGCGGGGGCCCTCGGGTGCGGCGTGGTCGCCGGGATGGCGGGCGGCGGCTGCGGCGGGGAAGCGGGTGACGGAGACGGTGTGCCCGTCCGCGGCGCCGCTCACCGCGGTCCGTACGACGGCCGCCGCATCGGCCGGCGGCAGGCCGTCGGGCTCGGCGCGGGGAAGGGGGAAGGCGGGCAGCCGCGGTGGCTCGCCGCCGGGCTCCGGCAGGCGGAGCAGGCGGTACAGCGCACCGCGCAGCAGCGCCTGCGACTTCCCCGGGGCCGGGAACGCCTGCGCCGCGATGCGCGCCGGTTCCCCGGTGTCCTGCCGCTCCACCGCCCGGTCGAGCTGCGGGTGCAGCGGGCGGGAGGCGTCGAGCCGTACGGCCGCGCGGCCCAGCTCCGCCATCGGCGTGCCGGGGACCACCTCGTCGCCGAACGCGGCCTGCAGGACGGGGATGCCGAGGGCGGCGGCGTAGAAGGTGACGGAGCCGTGGTCGCCGACGACGGCGTCCGCGGCGAGGAGCGTCGCCTGCCAGCCCCGCGCGGGCGGGATGAGGAGCAGCCCGGCCTCACGGGCCGCCGTGAGCGCGGTGCGCAGGTGCCAGGAGCCGTGGGCGGAGCGGACGTTGGGGTGGGTGACGAGGGCGACGCGGTGGGTGTCGGCGGGCAGCTCCGCGAGCAGCCGCAGCGGCAGCTCCGGATCCTGCCCGAGGAGCGACTGCGGCCCCCAGGTGCTGCTGACGACGACGAGCCGGCCGCCTGCGGGCACGCCGAGGGCGGCGCGGTACTCGGCGCGGAGCGCGCCGGAGACGAGGAGGCGGTCGTAGCAGGGGTCGCCGGCGTGGACGACGCGGGCGGCGGCGCGCGGGGCATGGGCGAGGAGGGTGTCCGCCTGCCCGGGGTACGACACCACGTACCACGCGCGCTCCTGCTGGAGCAGGGCCGCCGGGACCACCCCGGCGAGCCGCCGCCCGGAGCCTCGGGAGTCGGGGACGAACTTGTGGAAGCCCACGCCGTGGGGGAGCACCAGGACGGGGCCCCGGGTGCGGCTGAGGTCCGCGTTCTCGCTCGCGGTGACGATGGCGTGGTAGTCAAGACCGGGGAGTTCGTCCCAGGGCACGGTCACGGCGTCGGCCGCGGTCAGCAGTTCGCTTACGCCGCGGTGGAAGGCGGAGGTGGGGTCGAGGGCGAAGACGACGTCCACGCGGGGGTCGTCACGGAGGAGGGAGGGCAGGGTCTCCAGCAGGCGGACGGTGGAGATGACCGTGCGCGCTACGGCGAGCAGGGTGCGGTCGGCCGGAAGCGTGCGCCAGCGGTTCGCGGTTCGCGGTTCGCGGTTCGCGGTTCGCGGNGCGGTTCGCGGTTCGCGGTTCGCGGTTCGCGGTTCGCGGCATTCTTCCGTATCGCTGCTTATGTCAACCCCCGGGCGATAGTTGCTTCCCTGCTCTGCCGTCACCGTAGCCCCGGCCTCCGATGTCAGTAACCCGGGTTACTCTTCGGAGTCGTACGGACTCGCTACGGCGCGCAGAGGGAGGGGTGTGATGACGGATCCGGTGTCGTTGGCCGCGATCTCCGGCGTGCTCGGCGCGGTCGGCATGGGGGTGGCCAACGAGGTGGGCAGGGCGGCGTGGGAGACCACCGGTGCCCTGGTGCGCAGGGCGGCGGGGCGGGAGGTGCCGGCGCCGCGGCGGTCCGCCGAGGTGGCGCGGGTGGCCGCGCTGCTGCGGGAGGGAGCCGAGCGCGATCCCGAACTCGCCCGCATGTGGGAGCGGTTCGCCTCGACGCTGCCGCTCGGTCCCGGCCCCGGCCCCGTGGGTACGCCCCGACTGCCCGCCGCGTCGCGGCACTTCACCGACCGCCGCCCCGCGTTACGGCTGCTGGACCGCGAGGCGGACCGCAAGTTCGACGGCCGGCCGCGGGTGGCGCTGCTCCACGGTCCCGAGGGCATCGGGACCACCGCCACCGCGCTGCACTGGGGCAGCCGGCGCGCCGAGACCTTCCACGACGGGCAGGTCCACGTCGACCTGCACGGCTGGTCCGCGCAGAGTGCCCTCGGCCCCGCCGTGGTCGCCGGCCGCTTGCTGCGGGAGCTGGGGCTGCCGGCCGAGGAGACCCCGCACGCGGCGGACGAGCGGCTGGCCCTGTGGCGGCGGCTCGTCGCCGGCCTGCGGCTGCTGGTCGTCCTCGACCACGCCTACTCCGCGGCCCAGGTGCGCCCGCTGCTGACCTCCGCACCCGGGGTGTGCACGCTCGTGACCGCCCGCCATCCGCTGCCGGGGCTCGACGCCGTGCCCGTGCCGCTGGGCCCGCTGGCGTCGAAGGACGCCCGGCGGCTGCTCACGCACTTCGCCGGTGCCGAGGCCGTGGCCGCGGCGCCGGAGGCGGCCAAGGACCTGCTGGTGCGCTGCGCGGGATCGCCGTACGCGCTGCGTACGGCCGCGCCGCTGCTGTCGGCGTACTCGCAGCCGGCAGCCCCGGAGCCGGCCGCCGCGGACGCGGCCGGGCCCGTCGCCGCCCTGACCGAGGCCGCCTACCGCGCGCTCGACGCCGACGCCGCCCGGCTGTTCCGGCTGCTGGCTTTACGGGACTGGCCCCACCTCGACGCCCAGGCCGCGACATGGGCCACGCAGCCGGCCCCGGCCGCCGCGCCGAACGCCCGGGACGCACAGGACGCGCAGGACGCCCAGGGCCCCGCCGCGGTCCTGCTCGGCCTGCTCGCCGACCGCGGCCTGCTGGAGCCCGCCGGCCCCGACCGGTACCGCTTCCGGCCCGCCGTGCGCCGCCACGCCGAGCTGCTGGCCCGCCACGAGGACGGCCCGCAGGCGTGCGCCGAGTCCCTCGCCCGTGTCGTACGCGGCTACGCCGGCCTCGCCGAGGACGCCGCCCACCAGGCGCTGCCGCAGAGTTGGCGCGTACCGGAGCCCGCCGCGCCCGGCCCGTCCCTGGACCCCGCCCAGGCCCTCCGCACCCTCGTGCGGGAAGCGGCGAACCTCGTCGAGGCCGTGCAGGGCGCCGCGGACACCGGCGACCGGGCCGCGGCCGTGCGCCTCGCGCGCTCCCTGTGGCCGTTGCAGCTCAAGGCCGGCCGGCACGCCGAGGCGGTCCCCGCGCTCCGCGCGGCCATACGCCTCCTCGCGGCCGACCGCGAACCGGGCCCCACCCTCCTGCGCGACCGGGCGGCCCTGCGCTTCCAGTTGGCCATGAGCCTGACGGAGCTGCGCGAATTCCCCGAGGCCGAGGCCGAGTTCCGGGCCGCCGCCGAAGACGAGCGGGCAGCGGGGCACATACGCGGGCGCGCCTCGGTGGTCGAGGCGCTGGGCCTGCTGCGGTTGCGCCAGTGGGAGTGGCCCCAGGCGCTGGCGTTCTTCGACGAGGCCCACGCGCTGTACGGGACCCTCGCCCCCGGCGACGAGGGGCATGCCGACCTGGACCGCGCCCTGCCGCTCGTCGAGCGCCACCGCGGGCGCGCGCTGCGCGGCGCCGGCCGGTTCGCGGAGGCGGGCGCCCTGCTGCGCGGGGCCGTGGCGTCCTTCGAGGAGATCGGGGACGACTACAACCGGGCGCGCGCCCTGACCGACCTCGCCGAGACCCACGTGCTGGCCGCCGCGCCCGCCGCGGCCATGCCGCTGGTAGACGAGGCCATCGCCCTGCTCGACGCGCAGCAGGCGGAACACCCGCTGGCCTACGCGCGGTCCGTACGGGCGCGCTGCGTCACGCTCTGATCCGGGCGACGGCCACGCGGTGCTCGCGCGCGCCGGTACGGACCAGCAGGCCGTGCTCGGCGAGCTCGTCCGCGCCCCGCCCCGCCGCCAGCCAGGCGTGCAGGGCGGAGGCGTACGCCGCGGGGTCGGCGTCGGCCCCGGGGTCGGCGGTGAGGGCGAGCGTGTCCCCGGCGCGGGTGCGGACGGTGCAGTCGCCGGGGCCGGTGACGTATGCGGCCAGGGCGCAGTGTGCGTACCGCCGCAGGGCATCCGTGCACCAGGCGGCGGGGGAGCCGAAGCGCGGGTCGTCGGGTGCGCCGTGGCGGAGGATCACGTCGGCCAGGTCCAGGCGGCCGGGGTCGCGGGTGTCCTCGGGCACGGCGGTGTGCACGGCGGTCTGCATGGGGGTCTGCATGGCGGCGTCCACGTCGGCCAGCCCGCCGCCGTCACCGTCCGGCTCGTACGCGGGATCGGCCCAGCGGCGCACCACGACCGCCCCCGCGCCGGACCCCGCCCCCGCGCCGGACCCCGCCCCCGCGCCGGACCCCGCCCCCGCGCCGGCAACCGCGCCCGCCCCCGCGGGCAGCCCCGTCAGCACCCGCATCGGCGCGCTGCGGCGCACCGGTTCGTACGCGGGCAGCGGCAGCGGTTCCAGCAGCGCCGGCCGCTCGGGCTCGGGCAGTTCCATGAGCCCGTAGAACAGCTCCCGCAGCCGCCCCGCCGACTCCCCTGGCACCGACGAGGTGAACCGCGCCGGCCCCGGCTGCGGACGGTGGCCGTCGATCAGCGCGTCGAGCTGCGCGGGCAGCGGCCGGAGCGGATCCAGCCGCGGCGCGTCGGTGAGGAAGCCGGCCAGCGGCGCCCGCGGATCGACGTGCGCGAGCGGAGCCGCCGCCAGCGCCACCGGTACGCCGAGGGCCGCGGCGTAGTACGTCACGGCCCCGTGATCCCCGATCACCGCGTCCGCCGCGAGCAGCGCCTGCCGCCAGCCGCCCAGCGGGTCGACGAGCGCCAGCCCGCCGCGCCGGGCCCCGTCGAGCCAGGCCCGCACCTGCCCCGGGCCGTGCCCCTGCCAGATATTGGGGTGCAGGACGGCCGCCACCCGGTACTCGTCGGCGGCCAGCTCGCCCGTCAGCCGCGGCAGCAGGGCCGGCAGCACGTCGCCCGCCCCGCCGTCGCCGAACAGCCCCTCCGGGTTCCAGGTGGCGGACACCACGACGAGCCGCTGCCCGTCGCGTACGCCCCACGCCCGCCGGAACCGGTCCCGGTACGCGCGGGCGGCGAGCATCCGGTCGAAGCACGGGTCCCCGGCCAGCACCGCGGCCCCGGCCGCCTCGGGACACGACTCCCGCAGGCGCTCCACCTGCTCGGGGTGCGAGAGCACGAAGGCTTCGGCCACGGGCCGGCCGTCCTCAAGCAGCCACTCCGGCGCCAGTCCGAAGACGGGAGCGGGACCTCCGGCGTCCGGCGACCGGCGACCGGCGACCGGCGACCTGAGCCTCTTAGTATATCCCACGCCATGTGAAAGAATTACCAACTTGCCGTCTATTGCGCCTATTTGGCCACCCAGGCTTGCCGAGACGGCCAGGTCGACGGGCGTACGGACCGCCTGCTCCCACGGCAGCACCGGCACCCCCACCGCCGCGAGCAGTTCGCCGACGCCGCCCTGGAACGGCGACGAACCCGTGCACGTCGCCAGCATCTGCACCCGCAGGTCGTCGTCGAACAGCGGCATCACGTCCAGCAGCCGGGTCGCCGACGTCACGTTGTGCACGACGAACAGCACCCGCCGGCACCGCCCCCGGGAGGCCCACCGCCGAGCCCCTTCCCCCACCGGAACCCGTACCCAGCCCTCCCGCGCCTCCGCCATCCCAGCCCCCACACCCACCGCCAGCCCGACGTGACCCGCCACCCTAAACGGTGCGGTGCGGCACCGGGAGACGGCGGCTAGCCTGCTGGGATGGGCATGGCGGAGTTCGTTCTCACCGCGGTGGGCACCGTGGCCGGTGTCGTCGGCACGTACTTCGCCTACGCCTCCGTACGCGCCCGCCCCGCCCGCCGCCGGCTGCCGCCCCCCGCCAACGCGCCGGAGCCGGCCCGCACACCTCTCGCCGCGGGCCCGGACACGTACGACGTCTACGTGTCCCACAGCCGCACCGACGCCGCCTGGGCGCGCACCTTCGCCGCCCGACTGCGCGAGAACGGGCTGCGCGTCGCCGACGACGAGGTGGTCTGCACCCCCGGCGGCGTCCGGGTGCACGCCGTCGAGCAGGCGATCCGCGACTCCTCCCACGGGCTGCTGGTCTTCAGCCCGGAGTCGACGGACGACGGGTGGGTGCTCCAGGAGTACGCGGCCCTGATGGAGCGCTCGATCGAGTCGGGCCGGCTGTTCATCCCCGTGCTGGTCGGTGACGCCGTCCTGCCGGAATTCGCGCGTACGCGATTCAGCGCCGATTTCCGTGGCGTGGACGACGACACCTACCGCCGCCGGCTGGAGCAGGTGGTCCGGGCGTTACGGGCCCGTTGACCCGTCGCCGTCCACGATGCCGTCGGCCTCCTCCGAAACCTCGACGTCTTCGGCGGCGTCCACGTCCCGCACGCCCTTCGGCAGCGCCGTTCTCCTGGCATGCCGCTGGGCCGCCTCGATCATGTCGAAGGCACGCTGCATCGGCATGTAGCGCAGCAGTTCCTCCGCGTTCCCGCTGACGATCTCCGGCACCCCCATGTCCTTCATGTCGTGCAGGTACCTCTGCATGGCGATGGTGTTGGCGCCGAGCCTCTCGATCTCCCAGCCCAGCACCGCGGTTTCCACCAGCCGGTCCTCCCGCTCGCCGCGCCGCACGCGGTCGCGGATCCGCTCCCGGATGACGGAGTTCTCCTCCTCCGCCTCCAGCTCGCGGGTCTCCATCTGCTTCTCGGCGAGCCGCCGCCGGGCCCGGTCGAGTTCGGGGTCGGTGGACTCGAATTCGCCCAGCGTCGTCACCGGTGCCTTGATTCCCCAGGCGGCGAGTGCTTGACGAACCTTGTCGGAGAGCTCCATACGCGTACTCTCGTACTTGCTGAGGAATTCCTCCACTGTGGAGCCCGAGGCGATGCCGTTGAAATACCCCTCGACCATGCCGCCCAGCACCCGCTCCACGAACCGCTGCACCGGCAGCGGATCGTCCACCAGCCCGCCGAGCCGCGAGGCGTTGGCGTCGCCGAACCTGCTGACCAGCTTGGGAGCAGCGGTCTCCGGGATCTCCAGGGTCTGCGAGAAGTCCACCTGCAGCCGGTGACCCTGGACGTTCACCATGATGGGGTGCAGTGCGGCGTCGAAGTTGCTGGGCGAGCGTTCCTTCTTCGTCCATTCGATGACGAGCGTGCGCGTGGGAATGAGGACGACACGGACGAACCAGGGGTTCAGCGCGTACACGGAACCCTCGCCCAGCGTTTCCTCCTGCACGCCCCGCTGGCCGCCGTTTTCGAGGAACTTCCACGGCAGCCGGAAGTTCGCGTGCCCCGGGATGATCGGCCCGATGGGGCGCTCGTCCTTTCTGGCTTCGGCGCCGTCCAGGGTGACGACCACCCCGGACTCGCCGATCCGGATGCCGATTTCCTTGAGATGCTCCTCCGTGAGCCCGTCCTGGCGGGACTTTCCCACGGTGGCGGTCGAGATCACCTCGAAGAGGTCCGGGTTGATGTTGTAGTACGACCCGCCGGTGAGGATCGCCAACTGCCGGCCCTGTTCGCCGCCGCCGCGCAGGAATGCCTCGCCGTCCTGGAAGTCGTTGCATTCCACATAGCGGCCGAACGGCCGGTCCGGCGGGCGTACATTGCCGTCCTTCGCGATGACGAGCGCCACGGTCCCCGTCGGCACGTACGTACGCGGCGCCAACTCCACATCGAAAAGTTCCCTGTTGATGTAGTAAGTGGAGTCGCCGGGGAGGACGGCCAACTGCCGGCCCTGTTCGCCGCCTTCGCGCAGGAATGCCTCGCCGTCCTGAAAGCTGTCGCATTCCACCTGCCGCCCCAGCGTCCGCTGCACGGGCCGCCTGGCGCCCTCCCGCGCCGTCACCAGCCCCACCATGTCCGCCGGCACGTCCGTACGCGGCCCCAGCTTGACCCGGTACAGCAGCGGAGACAGCCAGTAGACCTGCCCCGGGAGCAGCACGCGGGCCTGTACGCCACGTACGTTGCGCTCGGGCGTAATGCGCTTGAAGCGCCCCTTCGCGTCGCCGCGTCCGAAGCGGCGCGTGACGATCCCCACCTTGTCCGGGGGGACCACATGGAGGCCGACCCTGAGCCGCGGGCGCCCGCGCCGCGGCGGCGGCTGGGCGGCCGTCCGGGGTTTGGTCGCGGGGGTGGGCTGCCGCTCGGGCCGCGCCAGGGCGACCAGTACGACGAACACGACGGCCACCACCAGCAGGGCCACGAGTAACACGGTGATCATTCGGCTCCGCCCTCCGCTCGCATACGCAGGTGCACGGCAAGCACGGTCTCGGTCCACTGGTCGTACCAGTCGGGATAGCGCTCGTTCTGCGGGTTACGGAGCGTGGGAAAGAACCCGGGAGGTCGCGCCGGGCAGGTGAACGCCCGGTATTCCGCAACGGCGTCCTCCACCGAACCACGCCAGCCGTACGCCAACGAGAGTGCCAGGAAATCCCGGTGGCGCGCACTCGCCGGACGCGCCTTTTCCCGCTGCGCCCGAAATCCGTACCGCCCGCCCGAGTGCTCCGCCCAGACGGCGTCGACCTCGCGCAGCAGCGCCGCGCTCAACCGCCGCCCGTCGCTCTGCCGCAGCCAGCCGTTCTCCAGCCGGTCGACGGCCCGCAGCAGCAGGGCGGTGGTCAGCACGTCGGCGTGCTCCCACTCCTCCTCCGCGAGCAGCGCGCCGAGCTGCACTCCGGCAGGCGCGTCGGGCGCGAGGCTCGCCGCCAGGGCCGGGGCGGGGGCCGGGGTCTGGGCCGGGGTCTGGGCGGCGGGTGGTGGGGCAGGCGCGGGGGGCTGCGGAGGCGCGGGTGCGGTGGCCCGGGCCGCGTCCTTCAGGTGGCGCAGCAGGTCGAGTTCGCCGGGCCCGGGGAGTGCGCCCGTACGGGCGTCGAAATGCCAGGTGCTCGCCAGCAGAAAGTGCCGGTCGCCCCGGACCAGAACGGGAAAGAAGGGACGGCTGTGCCGCTGCCCTTCCAGGATCTCCCGGGTGATGTCCTCCGAGTTCTCGGCCTCCGGGGACATGAGGACGATGATCCCCAGCGCGTGCCGGATCTGCGCGCGTATCGTCCACAGGACGTCGTCGCCCCACGTCAGATGGCTGATGGACCATACGGGAAGACCGGCCCGGGTCAGCGCCGGCAGCAGCCGGTGCGCGTAGTCGCGCTGCTGACGCGCGTAGCAGACGACGAAGGAGGGCTCCGCCGGTACGTCGAGGGGGCGGGCGGCGGCCCGGTCGCGGAGGTCCATGGCCTCGGACTCGCCGTTGGCGCCGGGCTCTTCGTCCAGGATCACCCGGGCCAGCTCGGTCACCTTGGCGTGGAACGCCTGCCCGGTGACCTCCCGGAAGTCGACCCATAACCGGGTGGCGGCGAAGGGCAGCGCGCCGATGTCGACGTCGTCGTGGAGTACGGGGATGAGCCGCAGCCCGCGCTGCGTCGAGGCGGTCAGCAGCGCGGCGTACTCCTGCAGCACCCACGGCTTGTGCACGGCCGCCGGGCTGAGTACCTGGATGCCGTGCGTGGAGCGGCGGATGGCCGCTTCGAGCTGGTGGACGACGACGTCGCCGGGCAGCAGGCTGCACTCGTCGAAGAAGACCCGCACCCCGTTGCGGTGGAGCCCCGCCGCCAGCTCCCCGGCCCATGCGCGGTCCTCTGCCGCGTAGGAGATGAAGACGTCCGCCACGCCGTTCCCCCTCGCCGAGACGCGCCATCGCTCCGCGCGTCCAGCATACGGGCGGAGCGGCGTCCGGGACCCGGGTCGCGGAGCGACCTGCGCCGTTTCCCGCCCGGTGCGCGGCGGGGCGGTCCCGGGACGGGGGACATGCGGGGGCCATGTCGTTCCGCTCGGGCATTTACCCCGGGGGGTATATTAGCCCGCGTGGGCGCGCATGGGCCCCGCGGGGTCGGTGCCGCCGTCGTGACCAGCGAGAACCGAGGTGAGACTCCATGTCGTACGACCGCACGGTGCAGCTCAGGAGCACGTTCGAGGAGGCCGTGGCCGCCACGCGCGCGGCGCTGGCCGAGCAGGGGTTCGGCGTCCTGGCCGAGATCGACGTCCAGGCGACCCTGAAGGCGAAGCTCGACCACGACATGGAGCCGTACCTGATCCTGGGCGCCTGCAACCCGCCGCTGGCCCGCCGCGCCCTGGATGCGGACCGCTCGATCGGCCTGCTGCTGCCCTGCAACGTCGTCGTGCGGGGCGACGGCGGCGGTCAGGTCGTCGTGCAGGCGATCGACCCGGGCACCATGGTCACCCTCACCGGCCTGGGGGCCATGGAGCCCGTGGCCGAGGAGGCCGCCCAGCGGCTCGACGCGGCACTCGCCGCGCTCACCGCCGGGCAGGCGTGACCCGCGCCCTCGGCCGAGCCGCATCCGGAACGGATCGCACCACGCGTCACAGCGCGACCGGTTGTATACCCCCCTGGGTATCTTGTACGCTGACCCGGAAAGTACCCCCGGGGGTATACCGGACAGGAGATGCCCATGACGGCCGCCGCACCCAAGCTGGGAGAGAAAGACGCTCCCGCCCCTCCCTGCCCCGACCTCCCCGAGACCGCGCTGGTGGGCGGTGCAGCGGTGGAGAACCTCGACCTGCAGACGACCCTGGACGACAAGACACCGCTCGTCATCGGCGTGGTCCTGGTCCTCGGGTTCGTGCTGCTGCTCGCCGCGCTCCAGGCCCCCCTGGTCGCCCTGCTCGGCACGGTCACCAACCTGCTGGCCACCGCCGCCGCGTTCGGTGCCGCCCGGCTCATCTTCCAGGAGGGCTACGGCGCCGACCTGCTCGGCTTCACGTCACAGGGATTCCTCGACGGCTGGGCGCCGGTGTTCTTCTTCGCCATGATCTTCGCGATCGCCATGGACTACACCGTCTTCCTGCTCTCCACCGCGAAGGAGCACTACGACAGGACCGGCGACCCCCGCACCGCCGCGGTCGCCGCCCTCGGCCACTCCGGGCGCGTCATCTTCGCCGCCGCCGCCGTCATGGTCGCCGTCTTCTTCACCTTCGCGCTCTCCGGCCCGCTGCCCCCCAAGGAGATGGGCATAGTGCTGGGCATCGCGGTCCTGCTCGACGCGGCCCTCGTACGGCTCGTCCTGCTGCCCGTCCTGCTCCGCCTCACCGGCCGCGCGGCCTGGTACAGCCCCGCCTGGCTGAAGCGCGTCCTGCCCGACATCCACTTCAGCCACGGCTGATCCGGCCCTCCGGCTGCCGCCACCCACGAAGGAGCTTCCCAATGCTGATGTCAAGCCGCTGCCGTGACGGGTGGTGTGGCTTCGTAGCACGCTCCGTCGCGGATCATGGCCCACAGGACGTTGACGCGGCGGCGCGCGAGCGCCAGCAGCGCCTGCTTGTGGCCCTTGCCCTCGGCTCTCTTGCGCGCGTAGTACGCCTTGGAGGCTGGGCAGCCCTTAAGACTGGAGAGCGCGGAGAGGTACATAGCGTTGAGCAGGCCGCGGTGAAACCGGCGTGGTCTGCGGA
>NZ_JCANSZ010000034.1:0-87084 GCF_059570535.1 Streptomyces sp. CNP082 | reverse complement strand
CAGCGCCGGTGCCGCTTGTACACCGTCTGCCACGGCCCGAAGCGATCCGGCAGGTCACGCCACTGAACTCCCGTCCGGACACGGAACAGGACGCCATCGATCACCTTGCGATGATCGCTCCAGCGGCCACCACGGTTCCCGCCACGAGGCAGGAGCGGCTCCAGCCGCTCCCACTCCGCGTTCGTCAAAGACCCTCGTCCAGCCACTCCCACAGCCTGGACCAGCCCACAAGGCCCTGTCAGCAGATCCGAGAAACAGAACCTAGCCGCAGTGGAAGCGGGCCGCCGCCCAGTCGGCGTGGTCGCCTCCCTTCGCGGCGTCCGAGTCGGTGACTTTCAGGTGGACATGGTGCGCACCGGCAATCGAGACGTCCGCGGAGACCGGCGCCGACGTGCCGGTCAGGTGCGGTGAGGCCCACACGGTCTCGCCGTCGGCTACGACCGAGAAGGTCACGCCGCCGCGCTCGGGGATCTCGTCGTCGATGCCCACGTCGGCGGTGAAGGAGGTGCAGCGACCGCCGGTGTAGAACTCGATGTCCGAGTCGGCGTGGACGCCGATGCCCTTGTCGTACGTGGTGCCGGCCAGGGTGAGCGTCCGGCCGTCGCCTGCGGCCGACTCACCGTTGCTGCGGTCGCGCTCCGCCGGACCCCAGCCGTTGGACTCCGACAGCCACTCCAGATCGCTTGCCCAGGTGTCGCCGGAGGGTGGCTCAGGCACCGTACGCACCGCGAATCGGGCGCTGGTGGTCCGGTCGGCGCCCTCGGCGCTGTAATGGGCCACGGCGGTGAGAGCGGCCGGCTCGCCGATCTTCACGCCGGGCGGGGACGTGACGGCCAGTTCGGCAGTGCGCTTCTCACCCGCAGGTACGGTGCCGAGGTCGACGGGCTCTGAGATGTCCCAGCCCTCGGGCACCTGCAGTGCCACGCTGACGTCTTCTGCGTCCGACATGCCCGCCGCCACGTCCACCGCTACGGATGTGGCGCTGCCCCGGGCGACTTCCTGGTCGGGCGCGGCGGTCACAGTTGCCAGCGCGTCCGGCGCCGGGCCACCGACGGCGCTGGCACCGTCGAGCGCGATGTCGAAGCCCTTGGCCGTCTTCATGGCCCGGGTCTTGACGTTCACGACCCCGCCGCGGTCGGCCGCGTCGTACCACCAGCCCGCGGCGGCCTTGTCGTACTCGGCCTGCGAGGTCAGCCGCGGCAGTGCCCGGCCCTCCAGGCGTACGGCGCCGGGAGCGTCGCCGGTGTGCACGGCAAAGCGGTACGGGCGGGCGCCCGGCTTGCCGGCGTAGTCGCCGCGCAGCGCTCCGACGTCGATGCGGACGTCGCCGGGGCCGGACTCGGGTGCCTCGGTGGTGATCCGCTGCTCGGCGTGGGCGCCGGTGCGGTGGGCGCGGGTGACGCCGTCGTCCTCGTAGAGGGTGAAGGAACTCTCGCCCTGCGGGTAGACGTCCCAGGTGAGGGGGTCGCCGGGGGCGCGGTCGCGGTAGGAGCGGATGCCCGGCCACATCGGCACGTGGGCGCCGGCCTTCACGAAGAGCGGCAGTGTGTCGAGGGGGGCGCTGTAGTCGTCGACGGTGGCGGGGCCTTCGTAGATGCGGCCGGTCCAGTAGTCGGCCCAGGTGCCCTCGGGCAGGTAGATGCCGTCGCGCTCGCTGGTGTCCTGGTAGACGGGGGCGACGAGGAAGGACTCGCCGGTCAGGAACTCGTACTTAGCCGCTTCCGTACCGGCAACGGGGTCGTCGGGGTACTCCAGCGCCAGGGGCCGGACGGCGCCCACGCCGGTGCGGTGCGCTTCTGCGGCGTAGGAGTACATGTAGGGCAGCAGGGATTCCTTCAGCTTCAGGTACTTGCGGTTGATGAAGGTGTACGGCTCGCCGTGCCGGAACGGTTGCTTGTCGGTGGCCGCCCAGCCGTCCATCGTCATGATCGCCGGCAGGAATGACTTCCACTGCAGGTCGCGTACGTACGTCTTGGGGCTGCCGCCGAAGATGCCGTCCACGTCACCGGTGGTGTAGGCGAGGCCGGACATGGTGGCGCCGGCGTAGGTGGGGATCTGGAAGCGGATGTTCTCCCAGCTTCCGGACTGGTCTCCGGACCACTGCACACCACAGCGCTGGGCACCCGCCCAGCTCTCCGGTGCCCAGGTGAAGCCGCGGGCGGTGCTGTGCTCCTCGATGCCGCGGTAGGCGTCCTTGCAGCCGTCGAGGGCGAACTTGTAGCCGGGACCCACCCAGGCGACGTCGAGCTTGGCGACCCGCTGGCCGGCCCGCACCTGCTCGGCGAGCTGGTCGAGACCGTCCTCGGTCCACAGGCCGAGTTCGGCCTTGCGCTCCTGCATACCCTCGGCGGTCTCGGCGAGGTCCTCGTAGCCGCAGCCGTAGCCGTCGTTGACGAGCATCCAGCCGAGCGGGATGTCGTGTTCGAGGTACTGGTCGGCGACCTTCAGGGAGTCGAGGGTGTGCCGCTCGCCCCGGTTGGCGTTGTGCAGGTAGCAGTCGGAGTCGCCGATCTCCAGGCCGTAGATGGGCGGCAGCATGGGGCGGCCGGTGAGCTCGGTGTACTGGCCGATGACGTTCTTGGCGTCGCCCGCGAAGTAGTAGGCGTCGAAGCGCCGCTCCTGGGCGGTGGCGGTCACCGGGTCGGTGAAGGCATACGTGTTGGGGGCGTAGGTGTTGCGGTAGACGCCGTAGCCGGCGGTGGAGAGGTAGAACGGTACGGAGTTGGGGTGGCCGCCGTCGTCCCAGTCGTAGTCGACGCCGACTTCGACCGTGTTGCCGCGGTGGGAGTGGTTGCCGCGGCCGTTCTGCATCCCGGCACCGTAGAACTGCTCCTCCGCGCCGCGCGCCAGGGTCTGAGTGGTGTGCTCGGCGTCCCAGGTCAGGCCCGTGGTTTCCGCCCAGATGCGGGTGCCGTCGGCGCGGTGGAGGGCGAAGCGCAGCGGCGACTTGTACGCGCGCAGGGTGACCTCGTCGGTGCGCATCTCGTACCGGTCACCCGCGTCCCGCCAAGTCGTGGTTGGCGGCTCACCCTGCGGCAGCACGATGTCCTCGCCGGTGGGGTCGGTGAATGCTCCGTCGGGGGCGAACTCAAGACGGAAAGCAGTGTCAGAAACGAAGCTCACCCGGGCGTGGGCGTCGCCCGCCGCGATCTCGTAGCCTGCGGGCCCGGCGGGGGTGAAGCCGGTGACGTCACCGGCGGTCCCCCCGGGAGGTTCCGCGGCCGCGGCCGCCGGGCCGAGCAGCCCGGCCATCAAGCAGGTGAGCGCGGTAATCACCACTGATCTGAATCGATGTGAAGGTCTCATGCCCATTCTGTAGCAGCGCTGTACGCGCCCGGCCATGGACTCTCGTGGCAGACGACCGAGACAAACGTCCGGGCACGGCCCGCGGGCCCGGCGGATTCGTCGGCAAGACGCACTGCGCCCCGGCCGGAATCCCGGCCGGGGCGCGACGTGAACTGCGTGCGGTCCAACCGGCGTTGCGGCGGACCGGGCCCGCAGCCGGACCAAGGGGCGCTACGAGTTGAAGCCGCGGGTGACGTGAGTGCCCGCCCCCTCGGCCTCGGCCTGGTAGCCCGACTCGCCGACGCAGTCGCTGTACTCGTAGTTGGCCCACGACGTGCCACTGAGCCCGCCGGCGTCGGTGGACGTGGGACCGCCGAAGACGACGTCGGACCGGGGCATCTCGCTGCAGCTGGGGATCCCCGCGTAGTACTCCACGAACCCTCCTTGCGAGCCCTGGAGGTTGCCGCTGCCCGCAGGCAGTGTCCAGGTGCCGAGGTGGGTGGAGACACCGGTGACCGAGTCCGTCGCCGTCCCGCTCCAGGTGTCGCTTCCGGTCCGCTCGACCTTGATGTCGTAGCGATGCCCGTACACGGCGTCGAAGTCCACTGCGCAGGTCACGCCGGGCCCGCCGTCGGCCCCTTCGTGGCACAGCGGGTCGGAGGTGGTCGCGCCGGCGGTGAAGGTGGAGAAGCGGGCGGACATCCGCTCGGTGTCGCCGTTGTTCTCCCGCGGCTGCAGGCCGGTGTAGCCCATGCCGCCGGCGAAGTCGTACTGCTGCGCGAAGTAGATCCCGGCCTTGTGGGCCGTAGCGGGGTTGACGGTGATGGGGAAGGTGATGTTGGAGAGCCCTTCCGGCGGGACGTTGTCGATGGACCAGCCGACCGAGACGTTCCCGCCGCCGACATCCGCGACCGCCGTGTGCGGTGTGACGAGCACCAGGGCTGCCGCCGCGGCCGCTGTCACCGATCTACGCAAGGTCACGAGTACTGGCATCTGCTGTTCCTCTTCTCTGCATGGGGGGCGAGTCGGATGCCCCTGGCATGTTTCCGGCGCCCGGGGCTTCCTGGAGCCGCACAGACTGCTGCGCATGGACGGCTCGTTCCCGTTGTAAGCGTCACCTGCCGTCGGGGCTATGGACGGAAAGCCGCACGAGGATGGATTTTTGACGGGGACATGCCCCTTTCGCGTGCCTCGGGCATCGCTCTGATCGACACACGCGACGCGAAGCGTCGGCAAAGCGGCGGGATGCTCTGACCCGTCGCCTCTCTGGCTCCATCGAGGAGGAATCCGAGGGGAAGGGAAGCCTCTGTGGCAGCGAAAGCCCTCCGCTGGGTGCGGCCACACCGCCCTTCGACACCACGACAACCGTCCTTCTCGACGGGTCGCTCCTGGTCCTGTACACCGACGGCCTCGTCGAGTCACGCAATCTCGACATCGATCGCGGCACGGCGCTCCTCGTCCGCGTCCTCCAGACGCGACAGACCGACGATCTCGACACTCTGTGCGATGCCATCACGCGCACGCTCCTGCTACCGGACCGGCCCTCTACCGACGACGCGGCCCTTCTCATCGCCCGCACCCACCGCATCGCGACGCAGAACGTTGCCGCATGGCCCCTGCCCGATGACCCACGCGCCGCCGGCCAGGCCCGTGGACATGTCCGCGCCCAGCTTCGGACCTGGGACCTCCATGAGCTGGAAACCACCACCGAACTCATCGTGAGCGAGCTGGTCGGCAACGTCGTCCGCCACGTCGGTGGGGATCCTGATCGACGGACAGGTGCGCCAGGGGTCCCACGGGGCCGCCGGAGAGATCGGGGTGCTGAGAGCAGCCCGTTGGTACGAAGTCCGCGACGCGCTGGCCGCTGGTGAGGCCGTCGACACCCCCGAGTTCATCGACAACCTGGCGACCGGCATCGCCGCGAGCGTCCTGGTCGTCGGCCCGGACGTGGCCATCGTCGGCGGCGGTCTGCCGGGTGCCGGTGGCACACTCCTCAACCCGCTGCGCCGCCGCCTTGAGGAGCTGTGCCTGTTCCCCATTCCGACGATGCCTCGCATCTCGGCGAGCGGAAGGTCGCCACCGGCGCGATCCGGCTGGCATGGGACAATTGGAGAATCAGCTGTTCGCTGGCGCCGGGTGACGTGACGCGGCACGGGCGAACCGCAAGGCCCCATGCTCGGGTCCGCCGCGACTCGCGTCGGACAGCTCGCCCACCGCATCCGGTGCCGGCCGTACTCCTTCCCATGCCGGTGCCCGTCGTACCATGCCGACGGCGCGGTCCGTCGAGGCACTCGTACGTGCCGACCACGGCTGCCGATCCGAGATCCTGCTCAGCGGCGGGGAAGAGAGCCAAGCAGTTCCGGCGACCCGCTGTCCAACTGCCGCCGCAGCCACCCCTCGACCTCCGCCACGTGCACGGACGCCGCCGCACGGGCCGCATCGGGATCACGGTCGACCAGCGCCCGATGGATCCGCACATGTTCCAGCAGCGTACGCTCGAACGCCCCCTCCTCCTCGTAGCCCCGCCACACCCGGGCGCGGAACGTCCGCGAGGAGAGCCCATCGAGGATCGCCGCCATCGACTCGTTTCCCGCAGCCGCCGCGATTTCCCGGTGAAAGGCCAGATCGTGGGAAAGGATCTCCTCCGGGTCGTCGCTCGCCCGCATCGCCTCAAGGTGCCGCTCCACCTCGGCGAGCTGCTCGGCACCGATACGGGCCGCGGCGATGCACGTCGCCGTCGACTCCAGCACCCGGCGGACCTCCAGGAGCTCCAGCAGCTGCGGGCCTGAGGAGAGATCTGCCACGGCGCCGAAGGTCTCCAGCAGGTCCCCCGCCTCCAGCCGGGTGACGTACACGCCCGAGCCGTGCCGGGCCTCCAGTATCCCCAGGACGGTCAGGGCGCGGACCGCCTCGCGCATGGAGTTCCGGGAGATGCTGAGCTGCGCCGCCAGGTCACGTTCCGTAGGCAGCCGCTGACCCGGTTGCAGGAGCCCTTCCCGGATCATCGACTTGATCTGCTCGATGGCGCGCTGCGTCACTGTGCTCTTGTCCGCATCCGCCGGTTCCGCCCGCTCCGCACGCCGCTCCACATGGCCTCCATGGGTCTTGGTATGCGGAGTCTAGCTCCGAAATTGGCCCGACCTCTAGAGATCATCTCCGGGAAAATAGTCCGTATGCCTCCCATTGACATGACAGAGTGATCCGATGAATATTGGTCCCTAGCCGGTGACGCGACCCGGCCCTCTTGAACAACTCAGCCACCCCTTCGAGTCAGCACATCGCCATCGATGAGGAGCCGTTGCCATGGCCGGTACATCTCTGGGAATCACCTCGCGGTCAGCCCGCGCGTCTGCTCTGGCCGCCTGCGCCGCACTCGCCCTGGCGGCGTGCGGCAGCACCAATGACTCGGACTCCTCCTCGGGCGGCGAGGGCGGCGGCGAGGGCAAGGTCGGCGTCGTCCTGCCCCTGCTCACCTCCCCGTTCTGGCAGGCGTACAACGACTACGTGCCGAAGATGGCGGAGGAGGAGGGCGTCGACGCGCTGAAGACGGTCAACTCCAACAGCGATCCGTCCCAGCAGATCACCGACATCAACAACCAGCTCAACCAGGACGTCAAGGGTCTGGTGGTGGCCCCCCTGGACAGCGCCGCAGTCTCCGCCGGGCTGGACCAGGCCGAGCGCAAGGGGGTCCCGGTGGTCGCCGTGGACGTCGCCCCCGACGAGGGCAAGGTCGCCATGATCGTGCGGGCGAACAACAAGGCGTACGGCCAGAAGGCCTGCGACTACCTGGGTGAGACGGTCAAGACGGGCAAGGTCGTGCAGATCATGGGCGATCTCGCCTCGGTCAACGGCCGGGAGCGGTCCGAGGCATTCCGCTCCTGCGTCAAGGACAAGTACCCGGACCTGGAGGTCCTGGAGATCCCCGCCAAGTGGGAGTCCGACACCGCCGCCGCCAAGCTCGACACCCTCCTCAACGCCAACCCCGACATCAAGGGGATCTACATGCAGGCGGGCGGCGTCTACCTGGCACCGACCCTGCAGACGCTCAAGTCGAAGGAAATGCTCAAGAAGACCGGCGAGGACGGCCACATCACGATCGTCTCCAACGACGGCATCCCGCAGGAGTTCGACGCCATCCGCAAGGGCGAGATCGACGCCACCGTCTCGCAGCCCGCGGACTCCTACGCCAAGTACGCGATGTACTACATCAAGCGCGCCATGCAGGGTGAGACGTTCAAGCCGGGTCCGACCGACCACGACTCCGAGATCGTCAAGCTGCCCAACGGGCTGCTGGAGGACCAGTTGCCCGCGCCGCTGGTCACCAAGGAGAACGTCGACGACCCCGAGCTGTGGGGCAACACGGTCGGATGAGCACCGCCGACACCCTCACCCGCCCGCTGGTCGACGCCGAGGGCATCGTCAAGCGCTACGGCCCCACCGTGGCGCTTGCCGACGGCCGCCTGACGGTCCTCCCCGGCGAGTCCCACGCCCTGGTCGGCCGCAACGGCGCCGGCAAGTCCACCCTGGTCTCCGTTCTCACCGGGCTGACGGCCCCCGACGCCGGCACGGTGGCCTTCGACGGCGAGCCGGCACCGCCGCTCGCCGACCGCGACGCCTGGCGGCGCAAGGTCGCCTGCGTCTACCAGAAGCCCACCGTCGTCCCCGGTCTGACGGTCGCCGAGAACCTCTTCATCAACCGGCAGCCGGGCCGCCGGGGCGGCTTCATCAGCTGGCGGCGCATGCACGCCGAGGCCGCCGAACTGCTGCAGACCTGGGACGTGCGGGTCGCGCCGGACGCCGTCACCGCGGAGCTGAAGGTTGAGGACCGGCAGCTCGTGGAGATCGCCCGCGCGCTGTCCTTCGGCGCCCGCTTCATCATCCTCGACGAGCCCACCGCGCAGCTCGACAACAAGGAGATCGAGCGGCTCTTCGGCCGGATGCGCGGCCTGCAGAAGTCCGGGGTGACGTTCCTGTTCATCTCGCACCATCTGGAAGAGGTGTACGAGGTCTGCCAGACGGTCACCGTGCTGCGCGACGCCCGCTGGATCACCACGGCGCCGGTCAAGGACCTGCCCCGCGGCGCCCTCGTCGAGGCGATGGCCGGCGAGGCGATGGCGGAGCGGTCCGCCGAGGCCGCACGCGCGGTCCCGGGCACGGACGAACAGGCGCCGGTGCGCCTTGAGGTACGCGGCCTGAGCGGTGCCGACGAGGTGTTCAAGGACGTCGACCTGACCATCCGCCGTGGCGAGGTGGTCGGCCTGGCCGGCTCCAGCGGCAGCGGCAAGATCGAGCTCGCCGAGAGTCTCGCCGGGCTGCACACCCCGATCGCCGGCGAAGCGGAACTGGACGCGGCGAAGCTGCCGTTCGGGAACGTGCCCGCCGCACTGCGGGCCGGCGTGGGCTGCGTACCCCGCGACAGGCACGCCCAGGGACTGGTCACCGGAATGACCATCGGTGACAACGCCACCATGAGCATCCTGGACCGCATCGGCCGCTACGGGCTGGTCGGCACCGCCGTCCGCCGCGCCTTCACCGGCGACCTCATAAAGCGCCTCGACATCCACGCCGAGGGCCCCGACCAGCCGGTCTCCGACCTGTCCGGCGGCAACGCACAGAAGGTCGTCATGGCCCGCGCCCTGGCCTCCGACCCCCGCCTCCTCGTCCTCATCAACCCCACCGCCGGCGTGGACGTGAAGTCCAAGGAGTCCCTGCTCGCCCGGGTGGACAGCGCCCGGGACGACGGCACCGCCGTGCTCGTCGTCTCCGACGAGCTCGACGATCTGCGCCGCTGCGACCGCGTACTGGTGCTCTTCCACGGCCGGATCACCGCCGAGCACCCCGCCGGCTGGAACGACCACGAGCTGATCGCCTCGATCGAAGGAGTTGACCGTGGCTGACATCAAGGCCCTGAACGCCCGGGCCGCCGAGAACGGCCGGACCCCCACCCGGCCGCCCTCGGCGCCCGGCGGCGGCCGCAATGTCCTGCTGCGCCGGGCCCGCGAGCTGGCCCTGGTGCCCGCGCTCCTGCTGCTGCTCCTGCTGGGCGCGCTGGTCAACGACTCCTTCCTCACCGAGCGCAACCTCATCTCGATACTCGGCGCCTCAGCCGCCCTCGCCATGGTCGTACTCGCCGAGTCGCTGGTCCTGATCAGCGGAAAGTTCGACCTGTCGCTGGAATCGGTCCTCGGCATCGCCCCGGCGCTCGGCGCCCTGCTCGTCCTGCCCGCGGCGAACGCCGGCTTCGGCACCGAATGGCCGACCGCCGTGGGGCTGCTGGCGATCGTGGTGGCCGGGGCGGTCATCGGCGCGTTCAACGGGGTCATGGTGGTGATCTTCAAGCTCAACGCCTTCATCGTGACCCTGGCCATGCTGATCGTCCTGCGCGGCGTGCTCGTCGGCGCGACCGAGGGCAAGACCCTCTTCGGCATGCCCGACGCCTTCTTCACCATAGCGACCACCACGTTCCTCAACGTCCCGATGTCCGTGTGGATCGCCGCGGCGGCCTTCGGGATCGCCGGATTCCTGCTGAAGTACCACCGCTGGGGCCGCGCCCTGTACGCCATCGGCGGCAACGCGGACGCCGCCCGCGCCGCCGGCATCCGCGTGGAACGGGTGATGCTCGGCGTCTTCGTGGTCGCCGGAGTACTCGCCGCGGTCGGCGGCCTCATGCAGACCGGCTACGTCGGCGCCATCAACGCCAACCAGGGCCAGAACATGATCTTCACCGTGTTCGCCGCGGCCGTCATCGGCGGCATCAGCCTCGACGGCGGCAAAGGCACCATGTTCGGCGCACTCACCGGCGTCCTGCTCCTCGGCGTCGTACAGAACCTGCTCACCCTCGCCCAGGTGCCGTCCTTCTGGATCCAGGCCATCTACGGCGGGATCATCCTCCTCGCCCTCATGATCGCCCGGGTGACCACCGGACGCGCCCAGGACTGACGACCGTCACCCCAAGGAGAACTCGTGAAACTGCTGCGCCTGGGCGACGCCGGGCACGAGCGGCCTGCCGTCCTCACTGACGACGGCCGGTTCCTGGACCTTTCCGGCATCACCGCCGACATCGAGGGCCGCTTCCTCGCCTCCGGCGGCCCTCGGCGGGCCCAGGCCGCCGCCGAGACCGGGAGGTTGCCCGAGCTGAACATCGGTGGCCTGCGCGTCGGCGCCCCCGTCGCCCGCCCCGGCAAGGTCGTGTGCATCGGCCTCACCGGCACCCCTGCGGGGGTCGCCCTCGGCCTTCCCGGACAGCCCTATCTGCGTCCCGGCGACACCGCAGAGCTGTCCGTCGACGGCCTCGGCAGCCAGCGTCAGGTCTTCGCCGCAGCGTGACACCAGTGATTGAGGTCCCACTATCGTGATTGCAAGCTCCCCCCGGATCACCGCCGTCGACACCTATGACATCCGGTTTCCCACGTCCCGCGAGCTCGACGGCTCCGACGCCATGAACCCCGACCCCGACTACTCCGCCGCCTACGTCGTCCTGCGCACCGACACGGAAGACGGGCTGGAGGGGCATGGCTTCACCTTCACCATCGGCCGCGGCAACGAAGTCCAGGTCGCCGCCCTCGATGCGCTGCGGCCACACCTCGTCGGCCGTTCGGTCGACGAGGTGTGTGCGGACCCCAGCTCGGTGAGCAACGACCTGACCGGCGACAGCCAGTTGCGCTGGCTGGGGCCCGAGAAGGGCGTGATGCACATGGCGATCGGTGCCGTCGTCAACGCCGTGTGGGATCTGGCCGCCAAGCGAGCAGACAAGCCGCTGTGGCGGTTCCTCGCCGAGGCCGAGCCGCTGTGGCTGGCCGGCCAGGTCGACTACCGCTACATCGCGGATGTGCTGAGCCCGGCCGAAGCCGTCGACCTCCTCGAACGCGGCCGTGCGGGCGCCGCGCAGCGCGCGGCGCACCTGCGGGTGACCGGCTATCCCGGGTACACCACCTCCGCGGGCTGGCTCGGCTATCCCGACGACAAGCTCATCCGGCTCGCCAAGGAGGCCGTCGCGGACGGCTTCACCCAGATCAAACTGAAGGTCGGCGCCGACCTGAGTGACGACATCCGCCGCTGCAGCGCCGCCCGCGCCGCCGTCGGACCCGATGTCCGCATCGCGATCGACGCCAACCAGCGGTGGAACGTCGACGAGGCCGTCCGGTGGGTCCAGGCACTCGCCGAGTTCGACCCGTACTGGATCGAGGAGCCGACCAGCCCGGACGACGTCCTGGGTCACGCGGCGATCCGGCGGGCCGTGGCTCCGGTGAAGGTCGCCACCGGTGAGCATGTGCAGAACAGGGTGGTCTTCAAGCAGTTGCTCCAGGCCGAGGCCATAGACGTGCTGCAGATCGACGCCGCGCGGGTCGGCGGGGTCAACGAGAATCTCGCCATCCTGCTGCTGGCCGCCAAGTACGGCGTTCCGGTCTGCCCGCACGCGGGCGGCGTTGGCTTGTGCGAACTGGTCCAGCACCTGTCGATGTTCGACTACGTGGCGCTGTCGGGGACCACTGAAGACCGCGTCATCGAGTACGTCGATCACCTGCATGAGCACTTCACCGACCCGGTACGCATCGTCCGGGGACACTACGCCGCCCCTTCCGCCCCCGGCTTCTCGGCGCAGATGCGCCAGGAATCCATCGACACCTACCGCTACCCCGACGGCACCTTCTGGACTGCGGACCGCGCCACCGGGAAGGGGGCGGCATGACCGGCTCGCACGACAACCACCGTGACCTGCAAGGCTTGACAGCCGTCGTCACCGGCGGCGGCTCCGGCATCGGTCTGGCCACCGCCCGGCTGCTCGCCGAGCGCGGCGCCCACGTCGCAGTCCTCGACCTCAAGCCCGACGCCGCCGAGGCTTCCCCGACCTCCGGCCGGGGACACCCCATGCTGCACGGCTATGTGACGGACGTCGCGGACGACGCCTCCGTCCGTGCCGCGGTGCAGACAGCGGCCGGAGACCTGGGCGGCGTCGACATCCTGGTCAACAACGCCGGCGTCGGCGCCATCGGCACCGTGGAGGACAACAACGACGCCGAGTGGGAGCGGGTGCTCGGCACAAACGTGCTCGGCATGGTGCGCACCACCCGGGCCGCCCTGCCCCACCTGCGTGAATCGGCGCACGCCTCGATCGTCAACACCTGCTCGATCGCAGCCACGGCCGGACTGCCGCAGCGCGCCCTGTACAGCGCCAGCAAGGGCGCGGTGCTGTCGCTGACCCTGGCGATGGCCGCCGACCACGTGCACGAGGGCATCAGGGTCAACTGCGTCAACCCCGGCACGGCGGACACCCCGTGGGTCGGCCGACTGCTGGATCGGGCCGCCGACCCCGCGGCCGAGCGGGCCGCACTCGACGCCCGGCAGCCGATGGGCCGGCTGGTCACCGCGGACGAAGTCGCCGCGGCCATCGCGTATCTGGCGAGCCCGGCCGCCGCCTCCGTCACCGGCACGGCGCTCGCGGTCGACGGCGGGATGCAGGGGCTGCGCCTGCGCCCGAAGGAGCGGTGATGCGCACGGCAACGCTCGGCCACAGCGGCGTCGAGGTAACGGCGCTCGGCTTCGGCGCCGCGTCGATCGCAGGGCTCTACACACCGGTCGACGAGCAGACCGCCGCGGCCACCGTCGAAGCTGCCTGGGACGCGGGCATCCGCTATTTCGACACCGCCCCCCATTACGGGCTGGGGCTGTCCGAACGCCGCCTGGGAGCGGTGCTGCGCGGCAAACCCCGCGACGACTACGTCGTCTCCACCAAGGTCGGGCGGCTGCTGGAGCCGTACGACGGCCAGGGTCACCCGCGGTCCGACCTGGCCAGCGGCTTCGCGGTCCCCGCCGTGCACCGCCGGGTGTGGGACTTCAGCGCCGACGGAGTACGCCGCTCGCTGGAGGACAGCCTGACCCGCCTCGGCCTGGACCGCGTCGACGTGGCGCTGCTCCACGACCCCGACGACCACGGGGAGCAGGCATTCCGCGAGGCGTACCCGGCGCTGGAACGGCTGCGCGACGAGGGTGTCGTACGGGCGATCGGCGCAGGCATGAACCAGACCGAGATGCTCACCCGCTTCCTCACCGACACCGACGTGGACACGGTGCTGTGCGCCGGCCGCTACACCCTCCTCGAACAGCCCGCACTCGACACGCTCCTTCCCGCCGCCGCTGCCCGCGGCAAGAGCGTCATCATCGGCGGCGTCTTCAACTCCGGCCTGCTGGCCGCCCCCAGAGCCGGCGCCACCTACAACTACAGCCTCGCTCCCGTGCACCTGCTGGAGAAGGCGCTGAGCATGCACAAGGTCACCGAGGCACTCGGGGTCCCGCTCCGCGCCGCCGCCCTGCGCTTCCCGTTCGGCCACCCCGCCGTGGCCAGCGTGCTCACCGGACCGCGGTCGGCCGAGGAAGTCCGCGACACTGTGGCGCTGCTCAGCACACCGGTAGCGGCGGAGGTCTGGCAACGGCTGCGCGCCGAGGACCTGCTACCGCCCCTGATCCCGGTACCGGAGGTAACGTAGCCGTGCGCATCGCACTCTTCGTCACCTGTATCAACGACACCCTCTACCCGCGGACCGGCAGGGCCGTCGTGCGGCTGCTGGAACACCTCGGCCACACGGTGGACTTCCCGCAGGCCCAGACCTGCTGCGGCCAGATGCACTTCAACACCGGCTACCGGCCCGAGGCGATGCCCATGGTCCGCCGGTTCACGGACGCCTTCGCCGGCTACGACGCGATCGTCGTCCCCTCCGGATCGTGCACCGGCATGATCCGCGAGTTCCACGCCACGCTGGCGGCCCAGCACGGCGACGCGGACCTCCGTGCCGCCGTCGCCGGCCTCGCCCCCAAGGTCTACGAACTGTCCGAGCTGCTTGTCGACGTGCTCGGGGTCACCGACGTAGGCGCCTACTTCCCGCACCGCGTCACCTATCACCCGACCTGCCACTCCCTGCGCATGCTCCGTGTCGGCGACCGGCCTCTCGCTCTGCTGCGCGCCGTCAAGGGCATCGACCTCGTCGAGCTGCCCGAAGCCGACGAGTGCTGCGGCTTCGGCGGCACCTTCGCCCTCAAGAACCCGGATGTCTCCAACGCCATGCTCGCCGACAAGGTCCGCGGCGTGCAGGCCACCGGCGCCGAGGTGCTGTGCGCCGGCGACAACTCCTGCCTGATGCACATCGGCGGCGGCCTCGCCCGGCTCCGTACCGGCGTGGGCACCCGGCACCTGGCCGAGATCCTCGCCACGACGGAGGAAGACGCCGCATGAACCAGGCCAATGCCTCGGGCCACGTCGTCTGGCTCGGCAGCCCTTCATTCCCCGAAGCGGCCCGGGCCGCGGTCGCCGACACCCGGCTGCGCGTCAACCTGCGCAAGGCCACGGGCACCATCCGCGACAAGCGCCTCGCCGTCGCCGGCGAACTGGACGACTGGGAGGAGCTGCGCACCGCGGCCGCCGCCCTCAAGGAGGGCACCCTCCGCCACCTCGACCGGCATCTGCAGCAGCTCGAACTGTCGGTCACCCTGGCCGGCGGAACCGTGCACTGGGCGGCGGATGCCGCCGAGGCCAACCGCATCGTCACCGAGCTCGTCCAGGCCACCGGCGAGAGGGAGGTCGTCAAGGTCAAGTCCATGGCCACCCAGGAGATCGGCCTGAACGAGGCTCTCGCCGAAGCAGGCGTCACGGCGTACGAGACCGACCTCGCCGAGCTCATCGTGCAGCTCGCCGACGACCGGCCCTCCCACATCCTGGTCCCCGCCATCCACAAGGGCCGCGCGGAGATCCGCGAGGTCTTCCGCACCGCCATGGGCGACTGGGGCAGGCCCGCACCCGACGGGCTCACCGACGAGCCCCGCGACCTCGCCGAGGCCGCGCGGCTGCATCTGCGGGAGAGGTTCCTGACCGCCAAGGTGGCGATCTCCGGCGCCAACTTCGCCGCCGCCGACACCGGCACGGTCGCCGTCGTGGAGTCCGAGGGCAATGGCCGGATGTGCCTCACCCTCCCCGACACGCTGATCACCGTCATGGGCATCGAGAAGGTGCTGCCCTCCTTCACCGACCTGGAGGTCTTCCTCCAGCTGCTGCCGCGATCCGCCACCGGAGAGCGCATGAACCCCTACACCAGCATGTGGACGGGCGTACACGACGGGGACGGCCCGCGCGACTTCCACCTGGTCCTGCTCGACAACGGCCGCACCGCCACCCTCGCCGACACCGTCGGCCGTCAGACACTGGGCTGCATCCGCTGCTCCGCCTGCCTCAACGTCTGCCCGGTGTACGAGCGCACCGGCGGCCACGCCTACGGCTCGCCCTACCCCGGCCCCATCGGCGCCGTCCTCACCCCTCAGCTCGCCGGCATCGAGCACGCCTCCTCCCTGCCCTTCGCCTCCACGCTCTGCGGCGCCTGCTACGACGCCTGCCCCGTGAAGATCAACATCCCGGAGGTGCTGGTCCACCTGCGAGCGGAGGCCGTCGACGCCAAACGCGGCCCCGTACCCACCCCCGAGGCCCTGGTGATGAAGGCCGCCGCCATCGCCCTGACCTCACCGCGCCGCCTCGGCGCGGCCCAGCGGGTGGGCTGGATCGGCGGCCGGCTGCTGTCCCGGCGCGGCGTCCTGCGCCGGCTGCCCGGACCGCTGTCCCGCTGGTCGCACACCCGCGACACCCCGGCCCCGCCGCGCGAGACCTTCCGCGCCTGGTGGCGCGGTACGAGGAGCCGACCGTGACCAGCCGCGAAACCGTGCTCACACGGATCAGGGCCGCCCTGACCGACGTACCCGCCACCGAGACGTACGACGCCGCGCGTATCCCCCGCGATTACCGGGACAGCCACGCCGGCGAGGCCGGCAGCGACATCGTCGGCCTCTTCGCCGAGCGAGCCGCCGACTACCGGACCATGGTCACCACCACCACCGATCCCCGCCCGGTCATCTCGGCCGCGCTCGCCCAGCGCGCCCTCGCAAGCGTCGTCGTCCCCGAAGGCTTCCCCGCGAAGTGGCTTCCGGACACGGCCACACGCCTCCTCGCCGACACCCCGCCGCTCGACGTACGCGAACTGGACGCGGCCGACGGTGTCCTCACCACCTGCGCCCTGGCCATCGCCGTCACCGGCACCCTCCTCCTCGACGCCGGCCCGGGACAGGGACGCCGCGTGCTCACCCTGCTCCCCGACTACCACCTGTGCGTCGTACGCGCCGACCAGATCGCCGGCGACGTACCCGAGGCGCTGCGCCGACTCGACCCGCGCCGACCGCTGACCTTCATCTCCGGCCCGTCCGCCACCAGCGACATCGAGCTGGAGCGGATCGAAGGCGTGCACGGCCCGCGCACCCTCGACATCGTCATCGTCGCCCCCTGAGGAGCCCTCCATGCACATCGCCCTGCACACCAAGGTCCGACCAGACCGCATCGAGGAGTACGAGGCGGCACACCGCGAAGTCCCGGCGGAGCTCACTGCCGCGATCCGCGCCGCCGGAGCCACCTCCTGGACCATCTGGCGCAGCGGCACCAACCTCTTCCACGTGATCGACTGCGAGGACTACGCCCGGCTGCTCGCCGACCTGGAGCGCCTGCCGGTGAACACCGCGTGGCAGGCCCGCATGGCCGAACTCCTCGACGTCACCCACGACTACTCCCCCGACGGCGCCACCGCCGGCCTGCCCGTCGTGTGGAAGCTGTGACACCCATGCCCATCACCGACACGCACCACCACGTCTGGGACCTGTCCGTACGCGACCAGAACTGGATCACCGGGTCCGAACTCGCACCGCTGCGCCGCGACTTCCACCCCGCCGACCTGGAGCAGCAAGCACGGGCCGCCGGCGTCGACCGCACCGTGGTGATCCAGACGGTCACCGTTCCGGAGGAGACGCCGGAGCTGCTGGCGCTCGCGGCCGGCAGCGATCTCATGGTCCTGGACCTCGGCCCGGACAGCGACGAAATCCCGGGGATCTACGCCGCCACCAGCCCCGACAAACTCACCTGCGTCGAACAAGACAAAGACCGAGCCCGAGAGACCCCTAACCCCGCGAACGGCCTGGCACGTGGTTCGCGCCAGGCCGCTTGCGGCCGAGCTCAGTGGGGTGCGGGTTCGGGGACGGACGCCTCCCGAGCGGCCCCCTCCTCACCGCGGCTGTTGGCGGCGCGGAAGGCGACGGCCGCGGCGGCCGCCAGAAAGACGGCGCCGGCGAGCAGCGCCCGTTGGAAGCCCTCGGTGAGGGCTTCCGCCGCGGGGGCCCCGTCGGCCAGCAGGTCGTTGGTGCGCGCGGTGGCCAGCGCGGAGAAGATCGCCAGTCCCAGCGCGCCCCCGACCTGCTGGGACGAGTTGAGCAGGGCCGCGGCCAGACCCGCTTTGTCGGCCGGTACCCCGGCGTTGGCGGCCGTGGTGACCGATACGAACACCGCGCCGAACCCGAACGCCACGATCAGCAGGCCCGGCAGCAGATCGCCGACGTAGGTGCCGTCCACGGGGATGCGCGAGAGCAAGTACATGCCCACTACGGTGATCAGCAGACCGACGATCATCAGGGGTCGGGTGCCGACGCGGGAGATGAGCCTGGACCCCACGCCGGCCGACATGCCGATCGCGAAGCAGAGCGGGAGGTAGGCCATCCCCGTCTCCATCGGCGAGTAGTGCAGGACACTCCCCATGTAGAGGGTGAGGAAGTAGAACATCGCCAGGAAGCCGGCGATGGCGACGAGCTGGGTGGCGTCGGCGGCGGCGAGCCCCTTGATCCTGAAGATGGACAGGGGCACCAGCGGGTTGGCCGTACGCTGCTCGTTGACCAGGAACGCGATCAGCAGCGCCAGCGCTCCGGCCAGCCCGGCGATCGTGCGGGTCTCGCCCCAGCCGATGTCGGGCGCCTCCACCAGGGTGTAAACCAGCAGCAAAATCCCACCGGTGGCCAGGAGAGTGCCGAGGAAGTCGAAGCGGGCCAGGCGCGCAGTCTTGCGGTCGTCCCCGACCAGCAGGTAGATCGCGACCAGCAGCAGCACGCAGATCGGCGGGTTGATCAGCATGACCCAACGCCAGCCGGGCCCGTCGGTCAGCACGCCGCCCAGGAGCACGCCGGTCGCGGAAGCACCGCCTGCGACGCCGCCCCACACCCCGAGCGCGGTATTGCGGTCGCGGCCCTCGCGGAATGTGGTCGTCAGGATCGAGAGGGCGGCCGGGAGCATCATCGCCGCCCCGAGGCCCTGGGCGAGGCGCGCAGCGATCATGACCCACGCGACGTCGGCCAAGCCGGCGATGACCGAGGCGACGGCGAACAGCGCGGTCCCGGCGACCAGGACCCTGCGGCGGCCGAGCAAGTCGGCGGCCCGCCCGCCCAGCAGCATGAAGCCGCCGTAGGTGAGCAGGTAGCCGCTCGGGACCCATTGCAGGTTCTGCACCGAGAAGCCCAGGTCCTCGCGCATCACCGGCAGCGCCACGTTGACGATGGACGCGTCGATGAAGTCCAGGAAGGCGATGGCGCACAGCAGGGTCAGGATTATCTTGCCGCGGCCGGTGGACAGGGAGGTCGGCTGAATTTCGGACATGTCAAAAGCCTCCGCAGGCTCATGGGAATCGGGTCAGGCGCGGGCGAGGGTCTGCCGGCGAGGGCTGCACAGGTACCGGGGCGGCCATGGGAGGTGGTACGGGAGCCGGACGCGCGGCGGCATGACGCCCAGCGCCGCCCGCCGCGCGCCCACGGAAGCGCCGTCCAGCAGCCACGGGAAGAACGAGGCCGCGTCGCCACTGCTCGGCGGTGAAGGCTGCCCATTCCCGGGCGGTGAGCAGATCGACGACCAGCGGAAGGCCAACTGCTTCTCATGCTCGCAGTGCTCGGCGAGGGAGCCGCAGAGACGTCCCGCGGTCTCACCCACGCCACCGATACCGCGGGACGAACCCAGGGCGGCGTCGGCGGGGTCGAGCACTGCGGTCGGGCCGGCGTGCTCACCCCCCATCCGATCCAGCACCGCCGGCGTCACCGTGTCGCTCCGGTCGCGCAGAACCGGCCACAGGTGAGTGTCTTCGGCTGCGTGGTGGAGGTGCAGGAACGTCGTGAAGCGGCTCCAGTGCTCCCGGAGCGCAAGTTCGCCGCCTCCGGCCTCCCCGTGTCGATCACGGCAGTGAGGCGGTCGAAGGCCGCGACGGAACGGGGCGTGGATTGCGTCCGTCATCGTGGTGTCGATCCGGCCGTGTTCGCCGGATCCGTTCGTCCCGCTCACGCACTCCCCTTGTGGATCAGCGAACGGAACGCACTGTGCAATCCGTTCGCACCCCAGAGGGAGAGGAGAGCGGAGGTGTGACACACAGGACCCCACATGAGACGCGCATCACAATCGGCGGCCGGATGTCACGCTCCAGCCCGCACTTCGCTCACCTGGCGACGCTTCCTGGTGCTGTGACCGCATAGGTCCACCGGTTTGCTGGTGGCTTCCTGGCGTGCGGCGCGCTCGGATGTCCGGGGAGTGCAGGCGTGGTAGCGGGAGGCGGGAATGGCACAGCCGGTCAGGGTCCGGTGGCTGACCGACCAGGAGGGCCAGCAGTTACAGCGGATTGTGCGCCGGGGCAGCGCAAATTCTGTGCGCTGCCGGCGGGCGATGATGCTGCTGGCTTCGGCCGGCGGGAACCGCGTGCCGGTGATCGCGAAGCAGGTGCAGGCCGACGAGGACACGGTCCGGGATGTGATCCACCGATTCAACGAGATCGGCCTGGCCTGCCTGGATCCTCGATGGGCGGGAGGCCGTCCCCGCCTGCTCAGTCGTGACTATGAGGGCTTCGTCGTCCAGTCGGCCACCGCGCAGAGCGGGGCCGTCCTGACGGCATCCCGGCGACCTTCCACCGCACCCACGGCGTGACCTGCTTCCACGCCTGCTACTCCCTCGGCGACGACACCCTGTGGGGCGTCAACCGCCGCCGCAAAGGCACGGCCAACACGCTTGCGGCCCTGAAGTCGATCCGGGCCGCCCGCCCAGAGTTCAGCCCGATGCCCGGGCTGCCGTTCTGGGCAGCCGGACTGCTGTGGTTGACCGCCGCCGACACCGGCGCCGGCTGGGCGGACATCGCAGCCCCATTGCTGCTCGTCGGGCTCGGCGCCGGCTGCGCCTTCGCGCCGATGGCCACCGAGGTCATGCGCAACGTGCCGACCCGGATGTCGGGCGCGGCCTCCGGCATCGACAACGCACTGCGCCAGGCCGGCTCCGTGCTGGCCGGCGCGGCCGTATGCGCGGTGCTCCAGGCCCGGCTCACCTCCTCGCTCACCGACGAGGGCGCCACCCGGCCGCGGACCTGCCGGCCGGCTACCGCGAACCGTTCGTCGAGGGCTTCGCCGCCTCCGGCGGCGCCGGCGCGGACGTGGGCGCGGCGCCGGGCGGAGCGGTGGGCGCCTTCCGGCGGATGTGCCGCAGGACGCGGCGCAGCGGCTCCAACCAAGCACCCGATGATGCCTGGGAACGCCAACTCCTGCGGAGCCGGCGCGAAGGGGCCACGCGTATATGACTGGCCGCGGCCTGGCCGCCTCGTCTGCCCTTCGACCGTCCGCTGAACCTGAGCGCATTGTGACCTGATGCCCCAGACGGCCTCGCCCCGCCTCAGTGTCCGAACAGGAGGCGGGGCGAGGTGCAGCCGGTCCACACAAGGGCCCGGCCGCTCGGTGCCGGACGCCGGGCGCAGGGATCCCGGCGTCCGGTCCGGTTTTAGTGGTCCGTGTTCTGGTGGGCCGGGTCCGGAACCGTCACCCCCAGGGTGTAGGCGCCGTGCAGGAGGCTGGGGAAGTCGTAGGTGCCGTCCGCGCCGGTGTGAGCTGCGGCGACCTGGTCTCCGTCCATGTCGCGCAGGGTGACGCGGACGCCGGCGAGGGGTTCGCCGTCGGCCGTGCGGAGGGTGCCGGAGAGCGCGCCTGCCGGAACGGCTCCCGAGGCGGCTGCGGCGGCACGGGGCAGACGGAGCAGGCACTTGTCGACGGAGTAGCCGTTGAGCACGACGTTGGCCAGCTTCTGGTGATATCCCTCCGCTCTGGCGACGATCAGATAGGAACCGTTGGGCAGCTTCTCGAAGGCGTACGAGCCGTCCGCGGCGGCCAGGACGCGGCTGGCCTGGCCGCCGTCGTCGTCGATCAGGGTGAGCTCCGCGTCCGGGACCGAGACTCCGCCGAATCCCTGGACGCGGCCGCGAATGGTGTGGCCCCGGTCGCCGCCGGACGCGGGCAAGGCGTACTCCGGGCCACTCAGACCCGGTGCGACGGGTGACGGCCGTCCGTCGTGTGCCGGGCCCGCTGGCGTGGCGGGCGCGGTGTCGTCCGGCGCGGCGGGTTCGGCGGGTACCGCACTCGCCGGGTCCGGGTCCTCCGGGGGCTCGACTGCCAGGTGGGGCATCCGGCGGTCGAGCCACTTCGGCAGCCACCAGTTGGCGGTGCCGAAGAGGTGCATCAGCGCGGGTACGAGCATGGTCCGCAGGATGAAGGCGTCCAGCGCCACCGCCCCTGCCAGGCCGATGCCGAACATCGCCAACACCCGCTCGCCGCTGAGCACGAAGGCGCCGAAGACGCAGATCATGATGACGGCGGCGGAGTTGATGACCCGGCTTGTCTCGGCCAGGCCCACCCGGACCGCGCGGCGGTTGTCGCGACTGTGGACCCACTCCTCGTGCATCCGGCTGACCAGGAAGACCTGGTAGTCCATCGAGAGTCCGAAGAGCAGCGAGAGCATGATCACGGGCAGGAACGACTCGATGGGCCCTTCCCGGCCGCCGGCGAGCAGTTCGCCGCCCCAGCCCCACTGGAAGATCGCCACCAGCACGCCGAACGACGCGGCCGCCGCGATGAGGTTCATCGCCGCCGCCGTGAGCGGCACCACCAGGGAGCGGAAGGCGACCAGCAGCAGGACGAAGCCGAGCGCGACGATGACGCCGATGAACAGGGGCAGCTTGTCCATCACGACGGATGCGAAGTCCTTCATCGTCGCCGTCTGGCCGCCGACGTACGCCTGCATCGAGTTGCCCTGCTCGGCTTCGGGGATGGTGTCTTCGCGCAGCTTGTCGATGAGGTCGTCGGTTTCGACGTCCTGGGGTGAGGACTCGGGCACGACCTGAAGGGTGGTCAGCTCCGTGCCGGGCTTGACCGGCGGCGCGGTGACCGCCGCGACTCCTCGGGTCCGCTCCAGGTCGGCCACCAGCCCGTCCAGAGCTTGTGCGTCCTGCTTGCCGGGCAGCTCCACGAAGACGGTCAGCGGGCCGTTGAAGCCGGGCCCGAAGCCGTCGGCGAGCATGTCGTACGCCTGCCGGGTGGTGCTGGTTTCGGGGTTGTTGCCCTGGTCGGAGGCGCCGAGCCGGAGCGAGAGGGTGGGAATGGCCAGCGCCAGCATCACCGCGACGGCCAGCACGCTGAGCAGCCGGGGGCGCCGCTGGACCACGCGCGACCAGCGGGCCGCGGCGCCGGTCGGCTCCTCCGGCTCCGCACCGTCGGTGAGCAGTCTGCGCCGTTGGCGCCGGCTGAGGACCCGCATGCCCAGCACTCCGAGCAGCGCTGGCAGCAGGGTGATCGAGGCGATGACGGTGATGACGACGGTCATGGAGGCGGCGACGGCGACGCCGTTGATGAACTTGAGGTCCAGCGCGAAGAGGCCGAGCAGCGCGATGCACACGGTGCCGCCGGCGAAGAGCACCGCGCGCCCGGAGGTGTTGACGGCGGCGGCGACCGCTTCGGCCGGGGTGCGGCCGCGCAGGATGCCTTTGCGGTGCCGGGTGACGATGAACAGCGCGTAGTCGATGCCGACGCCCAGGCCGATGAGCATCGAGAGCTGGGGCGCCACCTCGGCCACGTCCATGGAGTGGCTGAGCAGCACGATGGCGGCGCTGCCGGTGCCTACGCCGAAGAGCGCGGTGAAGATCGGCAGCAGCATGCCGAACAGCGAGCCGAAGGCCAGGAACAGCACCACCGCGGCGGCGGCGATGCCGACGAGTTCGGCGATGTGCGCCGGCGGCTCGTCCGCCAGTTGCACCGCCTGGCCGCCGACCTCGACCTCCACGCCGCCGGTCTCGGCCTCCTTGGCGGTGTCCACCAGGTCGGTCATCTGCTCCTTGGTGAGTTCCTGGGCCGGCTCGGTGAAGGTCACCGTGGCGTACGCGATCTTCCCGTCGGAGCTGATCTGACGGGCACCACGCTCGCCGTACGGGCTGGAGACGGACACGACGTCGGTGAGCGCGCCGACGTCGGCCAGCATCGGTTCGACTGCCTCGCGCACTGCCTCGTCGCGCACCGAGCCTTCGTCGACCTGCCACACGATGGTGTCGGTCTCACCCGACTCCTCGGGGAACGCCTCCTCCATCAGTTCCTGCACCGTGGCCGACTCCGTGCCTGGCATCTCGAATACGTCTGAATACTCCTCGCCCATGCTGCGGCTCACCCCCGTGAGGCCCGCAAGGACCACCACCCAGAGGAAGACGACCGCCCACTTGCGACGGAAGCACCAGCGTGCCAGTCCGGTCACGTCACAGCTCCTTCGTGCGATACCTCGATCACCAGCAGCATTGGCAGCGCAGATGAGTCTCGGCAAGCGCAGTCGAAATCTCCCAATGAATTCACAATCGCGGCTCAACCAATGCCAAGATTCATCCGTCAAGGTGGCTCGTGGCGATTACCGTCCCCGAATCCAAGGGTGTGTCGAATATGAATGCCACCACTGGCAGGTACTCCCCCGCGGCCAACAAGACGCGACCCACGGCCTCCCGTCGTGTTCCCCCCGTCCCGCCCACGTTCGCCGAGCAACACCGCAGGGGCGTCCGCGCCCTCGTATGCGTCGTCGCCGCAGTGATGATCTTCCTGGCCGGCATGGGCACCAACACCTTCATGATGATGAACAAGCTGAGCGACATGAAGACAGCACTCAAGAGCGGCATGCTCGCAGGCGGAGGAGGCGGCGCGGCCCCGCAGTCCCCCGGCGGTGAACAGTACGGACCCCAGGCACCCGAAGGCGGCAGCGGCGGCAGCGACCTGGAGGCGTGGGCACAGGAGCAGGGGCTGCCGTCCGGGCTGCCGCCGCAGGCCCTGCAGATGCTCCATCAGCAGTACCCGGACGGGGTGCCCGAGGAGATGAAGCAGCAGATCGAGGAACAGTTCGGCGGCTGAGCGCCACGACACGACGGCACATCACAGCAAGTCGTGGAACGACTACTCCGAGATGCTGGTGGCATGAACAGCAGCGCAACCGATCACGAGCCGGGCCAGGCACACCGCTCCGTTCTGGTGGTGGAGGATGACTCCGGCATCGCGGACATCCTGCAGATCACCCTGCGGTTCCACGGCTTCGTCGTGTATGCCGCCGCCACCGCACAGGGTGCGCTCGAACTCGCTCGTGAGCACCTCCCCGACCTGGTGCTGCTCGACGTCATGCTCCCCGACGGCAACGGCTGGCACGTCTGCCGGAAGCTGCGCGAGCAGCACGAGGGCCCGGCGGTGATCTTCCTGACCGCTCGCGACGCGCCGTCCGACGTGCTCGGCGGCCTCGCGCTGGGCGGCGACGACTACATCACCAAGCCGTTCAACGTCGACGAGGTCATCGCCCGGGTACGCGCCGTGTTGCGCCGCACCCGCGGCAGCGAGCCGTCCTCCAACGTGCTGCGCCACGGCGACGTGGAGCTGGACGAGGCGACGTTCACCGTGCGCCGGGCGGGGCAGCAGGTGGAGCTGACGCCCACGGAGTACAACCTGCTTCGCCACCTCATGCGCAACGCGGGCCGCATCCTCACCAAGGAACAGCTGTTGCGCGGCGTCTGGCAGTACGACTCCGCGGAGTCGACCGTCCTTGAGACGTACATCAGTTACCTGCGCCGCAAGCTCGACCCTCCCGACGAGCCCGGGGGCACCCCCGGGCCCTCGCTGATCGAGACCCGCCGCGGCGTCGGCTACGGACTGCGCCCGATCGGCGGCGGCGCCACCGGCGGGCCCGCCCACGGGGACGCGGAAAGAGCGTCATGATCCGATTTCCCCGGCTGGCAGCGTCACGGCGACCCCGCTCGCTCAGGGGACGGTTCACCGCGATGAACGTCGCCATCCTCACCGCCGGTCTGCTCCTGGCCGCGGGTGTCAGCCTCTTCAGCACGTACAGGCTGCTCCTGGGTGAGGTCGACGACACCGTACGGGACCGGCGTGACCGCTTCGCCGACGGCTTGCTCACCACCGAGTCGCTGGCGCGCGTGTGCGTTCTCGCGCAGGTCATCGACGAAGGCGACAACGGCGATGGCATGGCCCAGTCGCTCAGCGGCGACGAGCCGCTCGTCCTCCTCGACGCTGCCGGCCGGCCACTGCGCACCTGCTGGATGTTCAGCGGCAGGAGTTCCCGGCTCGCCGAGGAGTTCGCCGATGCGATCCCCGACCCGGGCGCCTTGGCGGACTCCGGCGGGATCACCAGCGTCACGGCGGACGGCCGCGGCTACCGGGTGGCGGTGGCCCGGCTGGACGACGGGACGTTCGCGATCAGCAGCGCCAGGTTCGACAGCGTGCGCAGCGCCGTGCACACCCTCTTCCTCGTCGAGCTGATCGTCGGTGCGGTGCTGCTCTCGCTCCTCGCCACCGTATCCTCCAAGGCGGCTCGCCGCCAACTGCAGCCGCTGGAGGACATGGTGGAGACGGCGTCGGCGATCTCCGAGGGTGATTTGTCGCGCCGGGTCGACAACTCGCCGCCCGGCGGCAGCGAGGTCGAGCAGTTGCGCGACGCGCTCAACGCCATGCTGCAGCAGATCGAGGAGGCCATGGCCAGCCGCGAGGACGCGGCGGCTCGCCAGCGCCAGTTCCTCGCCGACGCCTCCCACGAGCTGCGTACCCCGCTGGCAACCGTGCAGGGCTATCTCCAGCTGTACGAGAAGGGCATCCTGGACGACAACGACGTCGAGCGGGCGCTGGCCCGCGTCGGCGCGGAGGCGGAGCGCATGGGCCGGCTCGTCGACGAGCTGCTGGCGCTGGCGCGGCTGGAACAGCAGCCGGCGAGCGTCCGCGCCCCGGTCGATCTGGCCGTGCTCGTCCGCGACGGCGCCGCCGACCTGGGCGCCCAGCAACCCCGGCGGACGGTCCACGTGGACGCGCCCGAGCCGGTGGTGGTCATGGGCGACGACGCCCGGCTGCGCCAGGTGCTCGGCAACCTCCTGGCGAACGTACGCACCCACACGCCCGAAGACGCCGCGTGCATCCTGTCCGCGCACGCCGGGAACGGCGTCGCGGTGCTGCGGATCGCCGACACCGGCCCCGGCATGTGCCCGGAGGACGCGGCACGGATCTTCGACCGCTTCTTCCGCGCCGACCCCGACCGTGCGCGGGTCCCGGGCGGCAGCGGCCTGGGCATGTCGATCGTCCACGCGGTGGTCGAGAGCCACGACGGAGAGATCGAGCTGGACACGGCACCGGGTGCGGGCATGACGGTCACCATCCGCCTCCCCCTGCGCGGGGGTGCCCCCGGCGGCACCAGCGCGGCGCGTGCTCTCGGCGGCATGCGGTGAACCGGGGGCCTCCTGTCCGACGGCCTCATCCGACCTCGCTCCCCGGGGCCGGGCGGGCCGAGCCGACGATGCCCACGCCGCCCCCCTGTCGAGACACGGGGGGCGGCGGGCTGCTCCTCCGTCGGATCCGGAGGTTTCGCATCGGCAGGTGCGCGGGCCGAGGTGTCGCAGCTCACCCGCCGGCCGGCGGGTGCACCTGGACCTCCGCGAGCGAGAGCGGGTCCGAGCCGGCGAGCTGGACGCGCAGGTGGCGTGCCTCGGTGCCCGGCGGCAGGTCCACCGCCGTCGGACGGCCGGCCTGGCCTTCCACGTGGACGGCGGTCACTCCGGGTGCCGAGCGGGCTTCGGCGAGGCTGTCCGCGGTGATGGGGTCCTTCGAGGCGAGGACCCAGTAGTCCGTCAAGCGGTCGGCGCAGCAGTCGGTGCGGTTCCAGACCTTGACGCTGTCCACGGTCTTCACCTCGCCGAGGTCGACCTGCCACCAGGGCTCGGCCGAGCCGTCCTCCGCGGTGTGGGTCACGGAGCCGGCGTTGAACGCGCCGTCGGTGTTGCCGTCCACGGCGCGTTCTGCCGGGGCGTCCCACGCGGTGCTCTTCTGCTGGGCCGGCTTGCCCCGGGCGAGGTTCTCGGGTGCCACGGTGACCGGTACGGCGGTGGTGGTGGACTGCCGCCCGTCGCGCAGGGTGAGGCGCAGTTCGTAGTCGCCCGGTGCGGTGTCGGCCGCCGGTGTGACCTGGAGCGGGATACGGGCGTCGGCGCCGCCGGCGAGCGGGCCGGTGCCGGTGGCGGCGGGCGAGACGGTCCAGCCGTCGGGCGCGTCGATGGTGACGCGGGCGGCGGCCTCGCGCCTGCCGGTGTTGGTGACCGTCAGCGTGCCCTCGGCGGTGCGGCCGGGGTTGAGCTCGTCGGGCAGCTCGGTGTGCGTGCGCATCAGGCCGTCGACGCCCGGGGTGCGGATCTTGAAGACGTAGGCGTGCTCGCTGCCGGTGGCCGCCGGGCCCGCGGCCGGGGTGTCGACGACGACGCGCTCGTCGGCGTCCCGGCGCCACTCCAGGTCGCGGCCGTCGGAGCCGAGCAGTGTGATCTCGGTGCCGGGCCCGGTGGGCACGTCGGCGCCGAGGGTGAGCTGTTCGCCGGGCCAGGTGAGCGCGGTGGCGTAGAGGGTGCCGTCCTTGACGGTGTAGCGCACGTCGTCGCCGCCGGCGGGCTCCTCGGCGTGGTGCCAGTAGGTGGTCCCGTAGACGGCCTCGCCGTTGATGTCCAGCCAGTCGCCGATGTCGAGCAGCCGGTTCTGCATCAGCTCCGGGATGGTGCCGTCGGCGCGGGGGCCGATGTTGAGCAGCAGGTTGCCGTTCTTGCTGACGATGTCGGCGAGGGAGTCGATCAGCTGGTCGGAGGTGAGGTAGTCGGACTCGGGCTCGTTCTGGTTGTAGCCGTAGGAGTGGCCGATGCCGCGGCTGGACTCCCACTTGTCCGGGTCGATGTCTTCCTTGACCGTGTACTCGGGGGTCTGGAAGTCGAGTTCCGTGCTGTCCAGCTCGCCGGACTGGATCTTGCACCGGTTGGCGACCGCGACCTCTTTGGGGTGCTCACGGTTCTTGGCCCGGTTGTAGTAGTCGGCGAGCACCGGAGCGGTGTTCCAGTACTCGGCGGGCTTCTCCCACTGCCCGTCGCACCAGAGGATGTCGGGGTCGTAGCGTTCGACGAGTTCGCGCATCTGCGGAGCCATGTAGTCGCCGGCGTAGTCGTCGACCGCCGGGGCGCCGGTGTACGGCACGGGCTCGCCGGTGTACGGGTTGGTGGCGGGGCGGCCGGTGTAGGAGGGGTTGAACCACTCGTAGAGCGAGTAGTAGAGGCCCGCTCGCAGGCCGCCCGCCTCGCGTGCGGCGTCGAACAGATCGCCGGCGAGGTCGCGCCGCGGGCCCATGTCGACGCTGTCGCGGCCGCTGACGGCGCTGTCGTAGAGCGCGACGCCGTCGTGGTGCTTGGAAGTGAGCACGAAGTACTTGGCGCCCGCGTCCTTGAAGAGCTTCACCCATTCGTCCGGGTCGTACTTGTCGGCTTGCCAGCGGTCGATGAACTCGTCGTAGTCGAAGTGGGTTCCGTACGTGTCCCGGTGGTGGGCGTTCGTCGGGTGGCCGGCCTGGTTCATGTAGTTCAAGTACCACTCGGCGTAGCTGCCGCGCGGGCCCCACGCGGGCACGGAGTACGCGCCCCAGTGGATGAAGATGCCGAACTTGTCGTCGTCGAACCACTCCGGTGTCGGGTGGCTGTTGAGGGACTCGACGGTGGGTTCGTAGTCGGGGACCGGCTCCTCCCGGCCGCTGCCCTGCCCGGCCGCGCCGGCCGACCCCGGCGCGCCGCCGAGCAGCGCGCCGACGGCGGACATCAGTGCGGCGGCCGCGACGAGCGTCCGGCCGCTGCGCCCGCGTCTGCGCCGGCCTGTGCCACGCGCTCCTGCACCATGGACCATCGTCATGCTTCTCTCCTCCGAGTACGGGGGCAATACATCCCATCTCTGTTCGCGCATAGGCGACATGAAGTGGACTTCGCTACGACTCGTCTCCCGCAATGGAGAGGCACGCCGGTGATTCATCGGATGACAGACTGGTTGTAGCGCCGCGATGCGGCCCTGTCAACCGGCAGGGCGCACCCATCGCCGCTGCTCGACACTTGACGGCCATCCGATGCCTGCCTTGCTTCTCCAGCCAAGTGACGGCCGCCATCGGCGCACTCGCGCATCCACCTCGACCCGCGCTCCCGCGGCCGTACGACGACCAAGGCCGGCCGGTACGAATCGCCGGGCCCCTCCGAGCAGGCGGCGGCGTGCCACCTCCCGCACCTTCACGCTGTTTGAAGTTGCTCGAAAGCCGTGGCATTCACGCACATCTTGACACGCCGTCCCGCCTCCGGGAGATTCATGGGCGCCAGCGATGTCCATGCCGGGGAGAAACGCATGCAGGAAGCATCTGGACTCTCAAGACGTGCCGTACTGGGCGGAGCAGCGGCCACTGGAGCCATGGCCACGCTGGGGGCTGCGGGCGCCGCGAGGGCCGCCGGAACGGGCGGCGCGCCCGGTCGGCCCGCGGGGCAGACGTCGATGGCGAAACAGGCTTTCGACGTGTATCCGACCGTGCGGGTCGGGGTGATAGGAATCGGCAACCGCGGCAGCGGGATGGCCAACGGGTGGGCTGCGGTACCCGGTTGCGTGGTGCGCGCGGTCTGCGATGTGCGGGCCCCACGCGCGAAGGCCAAGGCCGACCAGCTCGCGGCGGACGGCAAGCCGCGGCCTCTGGAGTTCGGCGGTTCGCCGGATGCGTACAAGGAGATGCTCAAGCGCGACGATATCGACCTCGTCTACATAGCCACCCCCTGGGAGTTCCACTACGAGCAGGGCAAAGCCGCGTTGCTCGCCGGCAAGCACGTGCTGGTCGAGTTGCCCATCGCCACCGAGCTGGACCAACTGTGGGATCTGGTCAACACCTCGGAGCAGACCCGTCGTCATCTGCTGCTCGCGGAGAACGTCTCCTACGGCCGCAACGAACTGGCGATGCTGCGCATGGCCCACGACGGCGCCTTCGGCGACATCACCAACGGCCACGGTGGCTACCTTCACGACCTGCGTGAACTGCTCTTCTCCCCCACGTACTACACCGACTCGTGGCGGCGACTGTGGCACACGCGCTCGATCGCCTCCTTCTACCCGATGCACGGCCTGGCCCCCATCGCGGCCGCGATGGACATCAACCGCGGAGACCGGATGGTCACCCTGCGCGCCACCGCCACCGAGCCCAAGGGACTGGCCGACTACCGAGCCCGGTTCGTGCCCGAGGGGCACCCGGCGTGGAAGGAGACGTACGTCAACGGCGATCTCGTCACCTGCATGATCGACACCGCCGACGGCCGCACCATCCGGGCCGAACACGACGTCAGCTCGCCTCGGCCCTACAGCAGGATCAACACGATCGCCGGCAGCCGCGGCATCTTCGAGGACTACGCCGGTCCGGCTCCGACCGGGGGCCGGATCTACATCGAGCCCGACCACGGGGGGCACTCCTGGCGGGACTTCAAAGCCTACCGTGACGAGTACGACCACTGGCTGTGGAAGAAGATCGGCGACGACGCCGCCAACAACGGCGGGCACGGCGGCATGGACTATGTGCTGCAGTGGCGCACGGTCCAGTGCATGCGTGCCGGCCTGGTACCGGACATGGACGTGTACGACGCAGCGGTGTGGTGCTCACCCGTGCCCCTCAGCGTGATGTCGCTGGAGAGCAAGGGGCGTCCGGTCGAGGTGCCGGACTTCACCCGCGGATCCTGGGTGAACATCCGTCTCGGTCTCGACACGCGCGAGTCGGACATGCCGCCGGCGGCTTGAGCAGGGCTCACCCACGTCGTCCCGGACCACCTCCACGCAACCTCAGGCCGCCCATCGGCCCCGTCTCCCCGGAGGAGAGGAAACGCTCATGCCGACCGAGCCATCCCGCACCGCCCTGTCCCGAAGATCCTTCGCCGTGGCCGGAGCGGGGGCCGTGCTGCTGCCCGCGACCCTCCTCGCAGGCACGGCCCGCGCCGCCGCCGCGCAGACCGAGATCACCGTCTCTCCCATCGACCTCGACGGACCCGCCGTCACCACCGTCACCGTCACCGTCCGCAACACCGCTCCCAAGCGCATGCGTGACCTGCACGTGAGCTTCTCCGGGCCGGCCGGCTGGGTGGTGGAGCCGGAGGTACGGACCGTCAAGGGCGGCATCGCCCCGAACGCCCACGCCACCGTGACCTTCGAACTGCTGGTCCCGGCACCGAGCTCCGGCTTCCAACTGCTCAACTTCACCGCGACCGCGCTGTACGAAGGCGGCGACGGCCTCGCCACCGCCACCGCCACCCGCACGGAGCGACGTGGCGAGCCGCTGCCCACTCTCGCGGCGGCATACAACAACGTCGGCATCACCGATGAATCGAACACCACGCCAGGCGACTTCGACGGCGGCGGCAACAGCTTCTCGGCCCAGAAGCTCGCCGACGTGGGCCTCAGCCCGGGTGCGTCCGTCACCGCGCTCGGCGCCGAGCTGACCTGGCCGGACGTCCCACCGGGGGCCAAGGACAACGTGTCCAGCGGCGGCCAGGCGATCTCCCTCAGCGGCTCCGGGAGCAAGCTGGTCTTCCTCGGCTCGGGGATCGGCACGAACGCAGTGGGCAGCGCCCGGGTCTTCTACACCGACGGCACGAGCAGCAGCGGCAGCTTCGGCTTCCCCAACTGGTCATTCCAGAACGTCACCGACCACGGCGCCACCCAGATAGCCGCGTCGAACGGCCGCAACCGTCAGGACGGGTACGGCAACGCGGGCGTCACGTACAGCATCTTCGCCCATTCCGTGCCGCTCCAGGCGGGCAAGACGGTGGATCTGGTGGTGTTGCCGGGGCAGGGCGGCATCCACATCTTCGCCATGGCCATCGCGCCCTGAAGTACCACGACCAGCGGCCGAGCCACTGGTGAAGCCCCGGACTGTCCTGTCCAGCAGGCGGCGGACCGGGCAGTCCGGGCTTCTCACCGCGCCGCTCGCAGGTTCAGCGCCACTACGGCGGGGCCCATCACCTGGCCGTCGAAGCGTCTGGAGTCGGCCTTGGGTGATGTCCATCAGAGGCTCCGCTCGCGATCTGCCGGTTCCCAGACCTCCCTGAATTGCTGCTTTCAAGGGACTAGACCACTGCGATTCCACCTCGCTACAGTGCTGGAAAATGCGTGAAATAAGCCCTCTATAAGCAGGGGTATGCACTGACCACCCAGCCAACAGGGAGTCCCTATGCAGTTGCAGAAGCGGAAGAGACGTTCGTTGCTATCCCCACGTGGTAAGCCGTATCTGCTGTTCGCGGCAGTCCTCGCGACCGTGGGCGGGCTGGTGGTCGCGCCGTCGGCCGGTGCCGAGCAGGACTCGTCCGCACAGCCTGACGGCAGTGCGCTCATCCCTCGTCCTGCCGTCGTTCAACAGGACGCCGGTGCAGAGCCGTTCGTCCTTCGTCCCTCCCTTGAGATCGTCGCCCGCGGCAAGGCGGCCGGCGTCGGGGAGCAGCTCGCGGTGCAGTTGCGCCGGGCGACCGGGTTCCGGGTGCCGGTACGCGAAAAGGGCGTTGGCATCCGTATCACGGTGAACCCGAAGGCCGGGTACACGGTCAAGGGCGCCGCGCCCACTCCGGAGTCGTACGTCCTGGACGTGGACCGCGGAGGTGTCGCGATCACCGCGCGCACCGCGCACGGGGCGTTCAACGGTGTGCAGAGTCTGCGTCAGCTCCTGCCGGCGTGGGCCGGTTCGCCGAGTCCGGTCGTCACCGACTGGCGCGTACCCGCCACGCATATCGAGGATGCCCCGCGGTTCTCCTACCGCGGTGTGATGCTCGACGTGGCGCGGTCGTTCCAGGAGGTCGAGGAGGTCAAGGACTATATCGACACCCTGTCCGGGCTGAAGATGAACGTGCTGCACCTGCACCTCGCCGACGACCAGGGCTGGCGGATCGAGATCACCAACGAGGGCAAGGCACCGGGTGATCCGATCGACTACAGCGCGCTGCACCGCGAGTCCGGCGCGACGGCGATGAACCAGCAGGGCTACCGCAACGAGCTGGGCCGTACCGGCTACTACACGCAGGAGCAGTACCGGGACATCGTCGCCTATGCCAGGGAGCGGTTCGTCACCGTCGTCCCCGAGGTGGACGTCCCCGGCCACACCAACGCCGCCCTGCACGCGATCCCGGAGCTGAACACCGACCGCTCGCTCCCCGCGCCCGATCCCGAGACCGGGGTGGTGGACTGGAACGGCACCGGCAGCGTGGGCTACTCCGCCCTGGACGAGCAGCACGATCTCTCGTACACCTTCGTCAAGCATGTCTTCGGGCAGCTTGCCGAGATGACCGGGGGCCCGTACGTTCACCTCGGCGGCGACGAGTCCCATGCCATGGGCCACGAGCGCTACGTCGACTTCATCTCCCGCGCCGTCCCCGACATCAAGGCCGCGACCGGCGTCGGGACAGTCGGCTGGACGGAGTACGCCGAGGCCGGGCTCTCCCAGGGGGAGGGTTTCTGGGACGGTTCGGTCGTGCAGTACTGGGTCGGCAGCGGCGACTGGGTACGCGACTTCATCGCCAAGGGCGGCAAGACCGTGGTGTCCGCCGCGGGCGGTTCGTACCTGGACCAGAAGTACACCGGCGAAACCCCGATCGGCCTGACGTGGGCCTGCAGCGGCACCTGCGACTTCCAGCGCTACTACAACTGGGACCCGACGACGACGGTCAGCGGCGGCATCCCCGAGACGGGTGTGCTGGGCGTCGAGGGCCCGCTGTGGTCGGAGACGGTACGCGGCGGTGACCAGGCGGCGTTCCTCACCCTGCCGCGAGCCGCCGCGATCCTGGAAACCGGCTGGACACCGGCGGACCAGAAGGACGTCGCCGACTTCGGTGAACGTCTCGCCCGCCTCGGCCCGCACCTCACCGTGGCCGGCGCCAACTTCTACGAGAGCCCCGGTGCCCGGTGGGCCGCCACCGCCGCCGGCACCGACACGACCGCACCGAAGGGCCTCACGACGCGCGTCGAACTGGGCCAGGTTGCCGCTCCAGGCACCAAGGTCGCCGAGGACGGTACTCAGATTGTTCCGGACACCGTGGCGACCGACGGAGACCCCGCTTCCGCCAGCGCCCTGAACGAGCCGCTGACCGCGACGGCGACCTGCGGGAACCGGGTGCTGCCGGTGACGTTCACACAGAGCCGGCCACGCGACGTGCTGCACGCCGCCGGTGTCTACACCGCAGGTGTGCAGGCGGCGTTCACCAAGGACACGGCGTGCACGCTGAAGACGTCGGCGGGCGATGAGATGTTCGTCCGGGTCAGGCTGGCCGATCCCCCGGCCAACGAGGAACCCCCCGCCTCCGCTCCGGAGATCTCGGTCCCGTCCGAGGTGAAGGCCGGTACCTGGGTCCCGCTGAAGCTGACCGGTTTCGCGCCCGGCTACGTCGACATCCGCATCGACGGTGAGACCGTCTACACCGTGCGCGCCGACGAGACCGGACGGTTCGCCCGCCACGGCGTCATACCGGCTCAGACCCTCCACGGTGAGCAGACGATCAGCGCCGTCCAGGACGAACGCTCGGCGCAGCAAACAGTATCGGTCACCTCCGAGGTGCGGCCGCTGCCGGATCTCATCGACCAGTCCACGCTCAGCGTGCACGACGTCGACAGCGAGGAGACCACCGGCGAGAACGGCGCCGCGGTCAACGCCATCGACGCAGACCCCGGCACCTTCTGGCACACCGAGTGGTTCGACGCGGCCCCGGACTTCCCTCACCACATCACCCTTGACCTGGGCAGGCAGTACGACGTCACCGGCCTGGCGTACACGCAGCGGCAGAACTCCAACAACAGCCGGATCAAGGACTACCGGATCGAGGTGAGCGCCGACGGCACCACCTGGACCGAGGCGGCCACCGGCTCCTTCACCACAGCCCTCACACCGCAGAACGTCGAGTTCGGCGCCACAAGCGGCCGGTACGTACGCCTGACCGGCCTCAACTCCCACGCAGGCAACGCCTTCGCCGGCGCAGCGGAGATCAACATCGGAGGCCGCCCCCTGTGATGTAAGGCAGTCCGGATGTGACACGTGCTCCGATGCCAGGCGCTGCGAACCCCGGCATCGGAGCACGTCGCTTCGGCGAGTGCCGGCGAGGTTCCTGCCGGAAGAGGTCAGCCGGACCGTCCCGAGCAGGTCCGGCGCGACCATCCTCGAAGAACTCGCGCTGGCCACCCGGCTGCCTCTCTCCGTTCCCGGGCACGCGCACAGGCTCTCCATGGCCCGGAGCTGCCCACCGGGCGCCCGGTGGGCAGCTTGTATATCAGTACCCGGTCGGAATGGCTGGCTGGCGAACACCGATTGCCGGACGTGAACTCCGTCTCGCTGGCAACGCGTCTGGTGGGTGGCCGAGCCCATATTCAGGATGCGCGTAGGACTCGATGCCACCGTTCCAACCCGGACGCCCGGCGGGCAGAACATCGAATGACTGACGTCGTATCCGAAGTAGGGGCCCGAGACGGGGGTATCGTCGAGACCCACTCCGTCAACCGCGGCGGGGCCGGTGCGAACGGCGAGCATGGAGGAAGTGTCCTGTCCGGAGAATGGGTCGGTGGCACCGCCGTCCACATGCGTGGCGAGGTGGACAAGTCCCGCGGCTTGCATCCAACCGCCCGAGGCAGTGGTGAGTGGCCGACCTCGCCACCCCTGTTCAGAAGGACTGGGTTGCGGGCCGTGAAGCACCTGGATCACCTTAAAACTCCCATTAATTCCGTTTACTCTAGATGCAAAACCGCCTGGTGGGATGGAGCTTGCGCAAGGCCCTGGCCGCCGGAAATCCAGGGTGGACACCGGGTACCGGCCGGTCGGGCGTACGCGAAAACCGTGAGTCACGGAAGCGGGGAGAAGCGGGTGCCGAAGAAGCAGGTCGCGAAGGGCACAGCAACGCGCCGGGCCTCGAAGGGCACACGGGCCAGCGGCACGACGGCGCAGTCGGCGGCGGGAGCGGGCACCGGCGACGGTGCGCGCGGCGGGCCGGGTGAGCTCGGGCGACGCATCCACAGGATGCGGACCGAGCGCAAGCTCACCCAGCGCGCCGTGGCCGAGCCCGGCTACACCGCGGCCTACATCTCCACGGTCGAAGCAGGCAAGGTCCAGCCCTCGGAGAAGGCGCTGCGGCACATCGCCGCACGCCTCGGCAGCACCTACGAGGAACTCGTCAGCGGACGCCCGGCCCACCTCGCCACCGAGGTGCGGATGCGCCTGGCCCAGGCACAGCTCACTCTGGCCACCGGGGACCCGGCGGAGGCCGCCGCGCGCTACGACGAACTCATCCGCGACGCCGAGGAGTACGAACTCGACGCAGAGCTGGCCTCAGCGCTGACCGGCCGCGGCGAGTGCGCGCTGGAGAACGGTGAACTCGAACGTGCACGTGGCGATTTCGAACGGGCCGAGGCCGTCCTCCTGCGCGCGCACACACCGCTCACATCGCGCGTACCCGCCATCCGCGGCCGTGCCCTGACCCACCTGCTGGCAGGCGAACTGCGCTACTCCTGCTACCTGCTGGAGACCACGCTCGACGAACTCAACTCGACCGGGATGCACGATCCGGAATCGCTCGTACTCCTTTACACGGCCGTCATCGCGCCCTACATGGACATGGGCGCCCACGCCCGCGCCGCGCAAGCCGCGGAACTCGCGCTGGCCCTTGCCCCCGACGTCTCCGACCCCGCCCTCGTCGCCCGGCTCCACCGGGGCGTCGCCCGCACGCTGATCGCCGAAGGCCGCACGGCCGAGGCGGACGCCGCGCTCGCCAAGGCCGCCGCGTACTACCAACAGCTCCAGATCCGCACAGAACTCGCCCACTGCCACTGGATGCGCGGATACGTCCTGGCCCAGGGCGGAAGCCTGCCCGCTGCGGAGAACGCGCTGCGTACCGCGCACGAGATGCTGTCCTCCCGGCGCGCCGCGCTGTTCGCCCACCAGGTGGGAGTGGAACTTGCTGCCGTGCTCCACCGGCAGGGCAAGGACACCGAGGCCGAAGAACTGCTCCGCGACGTTCTTGTCGGCCTGAGTTCTGCACGCGGCACGGTCCATGAAGCGGGCGCCCACCGACTGCTCGGCCTGATCTCCGAACGGAGCGGCGACAACGAACGAGCCGAGGAACACTACGCCACCGCTATGAGCCTGCTGGAACGAGCCGGAGCGTCCGGAGACCTGGCCGACATCTGCCGCCTCCTCGGCGACTTGCTACGCAAGAAAGGGAAGACCGAAGCCGCCCTCAACGTCTACCGCGCCGGACTCGGCCACCAGGCAACACCCGGAACCACCACGCTCGGGCCGGCCCCCGCCGTGCCCTTCTGATTGACCCCTGACCCTCATGCGATGAGCAGCTCTGCGGATGCGCTGTTCAACAGCGACGTCAGATCGTCGTCCAGGAACGCGTCCACCCCGCAGATCCGGGACCGGCGGCCGTCGGCGAACGCGCCGGCTCCTCCGCCGTGTGCGGCCCGGTGTCGGACACCGACAGCGTCCGGTACGCCGGAGTGACGTCCGTCAGCACCGTGACCGTCAGGTCGACACGGTCCACCGGCCCGGACAGGCGAAACGGATCTCCAGCTCCGCGCCGCCCGGTCCCTCGCCGCAGCACCGTCGTCCGTCCTGCCGTACGGCGATGGGGGAGGGCAGACAGCCTGCCCCTTCGCCGCCGGTGCGCCGTCTCGTGCGTGAAGCGGTACGCCGAGCGGCGTTCGACGGTGTACGAGCACTCGGACGAGATCCAGAGGCGGTTCAAGTACCGAGACCTCACCGCTGCACCACGGCGAATCCGGCGGCGGCCCATCGGTCGACGAGGGGCTCGTACCCGTCCAGGGACCACGCTGCGTGGCCCGGTTCGCCTTCCGGCGCGTCCATCGTGGGTGGGCTTCGCCACCGCAGCCTGCGCAGCCAGGCTCCGCCGCCCGCTGGGGCGGCGGAGCCCACGTGCCGGATCAGGTGCCGGCGGGCTGGCCGGCGGTCTTCTTGTCCGCCAGCCACTGCTTGATGAACTGGCCCTGATGCTCACCGCCGAGCAGGTTCCAGTTGTGGTCGTACATCATGGGCTTCCAGTAGTTGCTGTACGCCCATGCCACCCAACTGATCTCCGGACGCGCGTCCAGGTATTGACGCAGCGGCGCGCCCCAGCCCGAGGTGGTGCCCTTGGTGACCGGGTCCGACCAGGGGCCTTCCGGATTCCAGCCGAACTCGGTGAGGATCACCGGGATCTTCTTCGCCGCGTTGCCGAACTTCGCGTCGAGGTTGGTGGCGGTCGCCGCGCCCTGGTTGGGGTAGAGGTGGTAGACGTACGCGATGTTCCCGCCGCTGACGGGGTCGGCGGCAGCCTGGTTGACACGGGTGCTCCACTGCGGGCCGCCCATGAGGATGAGGTTCTTCGGGGCCGCGGCGCGGACCTTGTTCACGACGGGCTGGATGTAGCTCTTCCAGGTCGACCAGGAGTCCGGGTTGATGGGCTCGTTGTAGACCTCGAAGATCACGTTCGGGACATCCTTGTACTTCGGCGCGACGTACGACCAGAAGTCCAGGACGCGCTGCTGAGGCATGCCGCTCGTGCCGCCGTAGTCCTGCACCTTGTGCAGGTCGACGATGATGTACACGCCGAGGGCGACGGCCTGTTTCACGTACGGGTCGATGTGCTGGCGGAAGTTCTCCTCCAGGCTGAGCGAGTCGTTGGGTGCCCATTCGGTGACGGGCAGGCGGATCACCTTGGAGTGCCAGCCCTGCGCCGGGTCGGTGGCCCGGTCGATGAGTTCCGACACGGGCTTGGGGTTGCACTCGGTGCACTCGCCGTTGTGCCGCGGGCCGATCATGGACACGCCGCGCAGTGTGACGGCGTTGCCCGCCTCGTCCTTGATGCGGTTGCCGTCGGTCTTCAGCCAGGGCACGGCTGCCTCGGGCGCCGAGTCCTCGGGCGCGGGTCCGGCGGTGGCCTGCCCCGGGGCGATGACGGTGATGAGTACGGCCACCGTCGCCAGCAGGGCGAGCAGGAGCTTTCGTGCTTTTCTTTGCATGCGGCTCTCCTGGAAACGAAGATTCGGTGGGGGGTGGTGCCGATGCGCGTTGCGGTCCTCCTCTCCCGTTCGGGTCGTTGTCAGCGGATCCGTACGGTCTCGGTGACCGCGAGATCCGCCGAGCTGAAGCCGAGGTGCACCCGGTAATCGCCGGGTTCGGTGCGCCAGGCGCCGTCCCAGTGCTGGAAGGCGCGGGCCGGGATCGTCAGGGCGGCGGTGGCGGTCTCCCCTGGCTCGGCCGTCACGGTCGTGTGACCGGCGAGCCAGCGCACCGGCCGGTCGACGGCGCTGCCCGGCCGCGACAGGTAGGCCTGGACCACTTGCTTGCCCCGGCGTTGTCCGGTGTTGCGCAGGTCGGCGGTGAGCAGGAGATCGTCGCCGGCGGCGAGTTCGCCGGGGATCAGAGCCGTCGGCGGCGTCCATGTGGTGTACCCCAGGCCGTGCCCGAACGGGTACGCGGGCAGGGCGGCGGACTCCAGCCAGGCGCGATGGCCGATCCGGACACCCTCGTCGTACGACAGCCACCCCGCCGCCGGCGTGGTGGACAGCACGGGTACGTCCGCCTCGTCCGCCGGCCAGGTGGTGGGCAGCCGGCCGCCGGGCTCCACCGCGCCGAGCAGGACGTCGGCGAGCGCGTGGCCGAACTCCTGGCCGCCGAACCAGGTGAGCAGTACGGCTGCGGCGTCGTTCCGCCACGGCAGCAGCACCGGCGCGCCCGCGTTGACGGCGACCACGGTGCGGGGGTTGGCCGCCGCGACCGCGCGGACCAGGTCATCCTGCCGGCCGGGGAGGGCGAGGGTGGCGCGGTCGAAGCCCTCGCTCTCCACCTCGGGGCCGGTGCCGACGACGACGAGGGCGGCGTCGGCGTCGCGTGCCGCCGCCGCGGCGGAGGCGATCTCGGCGTCCGGCGCGGCGGTGTCGAGGTCGAGCCCGGCGACGAGGGTGACGCCGGAGTCCGGGCCCTGTCGCGGCGGCAGTTCGAGGCGGACGGCGATGTCCACCGGCTCGCCGGCGACCAGCTCGACCGGCACGCTCACGTGCGGCGGCGCGACGAGTCCGCCGCCGAACTCCTCGCCGGTGTGGACGAGTTCCTCCTGGAGGAGTTCGGCGCCGTCGACGAGCAGCCGGAGCGTTCCGGCGCCGGCCACTCCGATCCGTACCGGGCCGGTACGCGCTGGCAGGTAGCGCGTCGTGACCTCGACGGCCGCGGTGCCGGCGAGCCGGGCCGAGCCCAGGCGGGCCAGGTTGGCGTCGCGCCGGTGTTCGTCGAGGATCACGGTGCCGTCGGCGCCGCGGCAGACGAGACGCGCGCCCGGCCGGCCGCTGACCGGATCGGTGAGGTCACTGCCCGCGAAGGGTGCGATACCGCGCTGTGCGAGGGCACCGAGGTGCCAGTCGACGCGGGTGTCCGGCAGTGCCGCGCGCAGGCCCTCCAGCGGCGAGACGGCCCGGTCGGGCTCGACGGTGGCACTGCCGCCGCCCTGGGTCCGGGGCTGGAGGGCGAGGTGTCCGATGACGGCCAGTGAGCGCAGATCGCCCGCGGACCAGGGCAGTTCGCCGCTGTTACGTACGAGCACGGTGCCCGCGGCGGCCACCTCCCGGGCCAGCGCCGGCCCGTCCTCGGCGGCCGGCGGCTCTGGGACGGCCGGCGCGAAGTCCTCCAGTGCACCGACCCGGGCCGCGAGGCGCAGAATCCGCAGCACCTTGTCGTCGACGGTCTCCTCGGGCACCCGCCCCTCCCGCACCGCCGCGGTCAGCTTGTCGCCCCACGGGCCCTCGGGGCCGGGCATCACCAGGTCCTGGTGGGCCAGGGCCGCGGGCTCGGTGCTGCGGACGGCCCACCAGTCGGAGACCACGACGCCGTCGAAGCCCCACTCACCGCACAGCGGCTCGGCGAGCAGCGGATGCTCGGTCATCGTGGTGCCGTTGACGGAGTTGTAGGCGGACATCACCATCCAGGGGCGCTCGTCGACCACGGTGTCTTCGAAGGCGGCGAGGTACAGCTCGCGCAGGGCGCGCTCGCCGATGCGGTTGTCGACGGTGAGGCGGTCGGTCTCCGCGTCGTTGGCGACGTAGTGCTTGGGTGTGGCGCCGACGCCGCTGTCCTGCACCCCGCGTACGAACGCGGCGGCGAGCCGTGAGGTGAGCAGCGGGTCCTCGGAGTACGCCTCGAAGTGCCGGCCCCCCAGCGGGCTGCGGTGCAGGTTGATGGTGGGGCCGAGGACGACGTCGACGCCCATGCGGCGGGCCTCGCAGGCGATGATCGCACCGTAGCGGTAGGCCAGCGGGAGATCCCAGGAGGCGGCCAGGGCGGTCGCGGAGGGCAGGTTGAGCGCGGTGAAGCGCCCGTCCCAGCTCTCCCCACGGACGCCGCTGGGGCCGTCGGACAGCACGATCCGGCGCAGCCCGACAGTGGGCTCGGCGTGCAGGGCCCAGTTGTCGGCGCCGGTCAGCAGCCGCACCTTCTGCTCCAGGGTCAGCTTGCCGATGAGGACCTGCAGCGCTGCGGTGGCGGGCTCCGGTGCGGTGCTGTCGGTCATGCGGTCACTCCAGGGGTTTCGTGGACTCCGGTCAGCGTGAGCCCGGCGGCGAGGTGGCAGGCGACCCTATGTCCCGTACCGGCGCGGCCGTCGGCGGACGCCAGCACGGGCGGCTCTTCCGGGACGTCGCAGACACCCGGGCGGGCGAAGCGGCAACGGGTGCGGAACGAGCAGCCGGCGGGCGGGTGCGCCGGGTCGGGCAGATCGTCGGAGAGCCGGATGCGGCGGTTGCTGCCGCGCAGGCGCGGGTCCGGGCGGGGCACCGCGGACAGCAGTGCCTCGGTGTAGGGGTGGCGGGGGCGGGCGTACAGTTCGTCGGTCTCCGCCAGTTCGACGATCTTGCCGAGGTACATCACGGCGACCCGGTCGCACACGCTCTCCACCACCGACAGGTCGTGGGAGATGAACAGGTAGGTCAGCGCATACTCGTCCTGGAGGTCGCGGAGCAGGTTCAGGATCTGGGCGCGGACGGACACGTCGAGAGCGGAGACCGGCTCGTCGGCGACGACCAGCTTCGGGTCCACGATCAGCGCGCGGGCGATGCTGACGCGCTGGCGCTCGCCGCCGGAGAAGGCGTGCGGGTAGCGGTGCAGGTACTTCGGCGACAGCCCGACGCGGGTGAGCATGGACGCCACCCGGTCCTCCAGTTCCGCGCCTTTGGCGATGCCGTACGAGCGCAGCGGCTCACCGACGATCTGCAGCAGGGTCATCCGGGGGTTGAGGGAGGAGAACGGGTCCTGGAAGACGACCCGTACCTGCCGCTGGTACGCGCGCAGCCCGCGGCCGGACAGGCCGGCCACGTCCACCGGCTGCGCCTGGGCCGCGGGCCGGTAGTCGATCCGGCCCGCGGTGGGCTCCAGGATGCGGGCGACGCTACGGCCGAGCGTGGTCTTGCCGCAGCCCGACTCCCCCACCAGGCCCAGGGTTTCGCCGGGCAGGACGGAGAGGTCGACGCCGTCGACGGCGCGGACGTGGCCGGCAGTACGGCCGAGGAAGCCGCGCTTGACGGAGAAGTGCGTGCGCAGGCCACTGATTTCGAGGACCGGGGCCGTGCGTGCGGCAGCAGGGGTGCCTGGGAGCGCGGTGTCGGTCATGGCCGGGCCCCTTCGGCCGTGGCCGCCGCGGGCACGGCCGGTGGTGTGTCGCCATGCAGCACGCAGCGGACCCTGCGGTTCTCCGACAGTGCCGTCTCCGGCGGCTCCGCCGTGTCGCAGACACCGCCGACCGCGCTCGCGCAGCGCGGGTGGAACGGGCAGCCAGCCGGGCGCTCCGAGGGGTGCGGGACACTGCCGCGGATGGTGACGAGCCGCTGCCGGGCGCCGGTGCCCATGCGGGGTACGGAGCCGAGGAGGGCCCGCGTGTAGGGGTGTGCGGGGTCGTGGAAAATGGCGTCCACGGGTCCCTGCTCGACCACCGTGCCGAGGTACATCACCACCACCTCGTCCGCGATCTCGGCGACCACACCGAGGTCGTGGGTGATGAAGAGGACCGACATGCCGGAGTCCGCCTGGACCTCGGTCAGCAGGTCCAGGATCCGGGCCTGGGTGGTGACGTCCAGCGCGGTGGTCGGCTCGTCGGCGATGAGCAGCTCGGGGTCGCAGGACAGCGCGATGGCGATCATCACGCGCTGACACATGCCGCCGGAGAGCTGGAAGGAGTAGGCGTCCATGCGCCGCTCGGCGCCGGGGATGCCCACTCGCGCCAGCAGTTGCACGGCACGCGCGCGGGCCGCCTCCCGGGTCAGCGGCAGGTGCAGCCGGATGGCCTCGACGAGTTGGTCGCCGACGGTGTACATGGGCGACAGGGCGGCCATCGGTTCCTGGAAGACCATGGCTATCCGCCCGCCGCGGACGGCGCGGATCTCCTCGCCCCGCGGGTCGAGCGCGGCGAGGTCGACGCACGCGGCGCCTGCGGTGGCTCCGGCGTAGAAGCGGATCGAACCGCCGACGATCTGGCCCGGCTCGTCGATCAGGCCGAGCACGGAGCGTGCGGTCACGCTCTTGCCGCAGCCCGACTCCCCGACAATGCAGACGATCTTGCCGCGGGGGACGGTGAAGGTCACTCCGTCCACGGCGCGGACGGTGCCTTCCTCGGTGTCGAAGTGGGTCTTCAGGTCGGTGATGTCGAGCAGCGGGGGGGCCGGTTCAGGGGCCATTGTCGCGTTCCGTCACTTCCTGTAGGGGTCTGCCGCGTCGCGCAACCCGTCGCCGGCGAAGTTGAGGGCGAGCACCGCGGTGACGACGGCGAGGCCGGGGAGCATCAGCCACGGGGCGGTGGAGAGCACGCGGATGTTCTGCGCGTCCTGCAGCAGGACGCCCCAGCTGACGACGGGCGCTTGGAGGCCCAGGCCGAGGAAGCTCAGCGCGGTCTCGGCCAGGATCATCGCCGGTATCGACAGCGACAGCTGGGCGATGAGGTGGCTGCTGGTGGACGGCAGCAGATGCCGGAAGATCACCCGGCGCCGGGTGCAGCCGTCCAGGCGGGCCGCGGTGACGAACTCCTCCTGGCGCAGAGCGAGGAAGCGTCCGCGTACCTCCCGGGCAAGGTGGGTCCAGCCGATCATGGCCAGCACCACGGTGATGGCGAAGTACCGCTGCAGTGGTCCCCAGTCGGGTGGCAGGGCCGCGGCCAGGCCCAGCCACAGTGGCAGGTGGGGCAGGGACATGAAGAATTCGACGAGCCGCTGGATCGCGGTGTCGGTTCTGCCGCCGAGGTAGCCGGAGATGCCGCCGAGTGTGACGCCGAGCAGGAAGGCCACTACGACGCCCACGAGTCCGATGGTCATGGACACCCGGGTGCCGTGGATGAGTTCGGAGAGCAGGTCGTGCCCGTTGCGGTCGGCACCCAGGAGGAACATCGCGGCGCCGGGCTCCTCGGGGCCGATGAGGTGGCGGTCCCAGGGGATGAGGCCGAAGAGGCGGTAGTCGTCGCCCTTGACGAAGAAGCCGATGGGGACCTCCGCCGAAGGGTCGGTGGTGAAGGTCTGCTCGTACGTCTCGTCGTCCACGGCCGTCGTGTAGCCGTCGACGTGCAGGCCACCGCTGAACTGGACCGTCTGCGGCGGGGCGTACGGGTAGTCGTCGTTGAGGTAGTCCGTGCCGTATGGCGCCAGGAACTCCGCGAACAGTGCGACGAAGTAGAAGGCGAGAGTGACGATCAGGCCGGCCATGGCGAGCTTGTGCTTGCGGAACCGGCGCCAGATGAGCCGCCACTGGGAGGCGCCGTGCCTGGCCGGTTCTGCGGACGGCGCGGGCCGGGTGCGTATGCGCATGGTCGTCCCTCATCCCTGGGCCAGCCGGACCCGCGGGTCCAGCCAGGCCAGCAGTACGTCGGAGAGCAAGGTGCCGATCACGGTCAGCATGCTGACGATGAGAATGATCGAGCTGGCCAGGTACATGTCCTGGCTGCGCAGCGCGCCCAGCAGCAGCGGCCCGGTGGTGGGCAGCGACAGCACCTGGGAGACGATGACCTCGCCGGACACCAGCGCCGGCAGCACGTAGCCGACGTTGGAGACGAACGGGTTGAGCGCGACCCGCAGCGGATACTTCAGCACCAGCCTGCGCTCCGGCATGCCGCGCGCCCGGGCGGCGACGACGTACGGCTTGCGCAGTTCGTCCAGCAGGTTGGCGCGCAGCACCCGCACCAGGCCGGCGGTGCCGGCCGCCCCCAGTACCAGGACCGGCACCCACAGGTGGGCCATGAGGTCGAGGAACTTGCCCAGGTTCCAGGCCGCGTCCTCGTACTCGGGCGAGAAGAGCCCGCCGACGCTCATGCCGAAGACACTGTGGCCGAGGTACATCAGCACCAGTGCGATCATGAAGTTGGGGATGGCGAGGCCCAGGAACCCGACGGTGGTGGCCAGGTAGTCGCCCACCGAGTACTGCCGGACCGCTGAGTACAGGCCGACGGGGAAGGCCAGGAGCCAGGTCGCCAGGAGGGTGGAGAGCGCGAGCACCACGGTGAGCGGCAGCCGGTCCATCACGAGGCTGGAGACGGACTTGCCGTACTCGAAGGACTCCCCGAAGTCGCCGTGCAGCACGATGGCCTTGACCCACTTCGCGTACTGCTCGTACACCGGCTCGCCGAGCCCGTAGCGCTCGCGCAGGGCGGACATCTGCGCCTCGTCCATCCGGTCGCCCTGGTTCTCCAGCCGGGCGGCGAGGGTGGTCAGGAAGTCACCCGGGGGAAGTTGGATGATGGCGAAGGCCACCACGGAGATCCCGAAGAGCGTGGGGATCATGTAAAGGCACCGGCGTGCCAGGTAGCTCAGCACTGCTCGACCGTCCCGTCAGCCGTGTTCCGGTCACGCGCCGATGGCGAACTGCTCGGGGTTCATGGCGCCCGGCATGGGGAACTTGGCGGCGAAGAAGCTCTTCTCAGGCACGTTGCGGAAGGTCTCGCCGACGACGCCGTAGCCAGGCAGAGGGGTGCTGATGCCGATGGTGTAGAACTGCTCCTTCGCGATGGCGAGGATCTGCTTCATCATCGCCGCACGCCGCTTCTCGTCCGTCTCGGCCGCGATCTCCTCGTGGTAGAGGCGGTACTGCTCCTTGGCGTGTGCCGGCGGCTCCATGCCGTCCTGCCCTCGGGTGGCCAGCCAGGTGAACCACTCGGGGCAGAAGGAGTTGTTCTCGCCCCACTCCGGCATGAAGAAGGCGGGAGTGCTGACCGGGTCCAAGGCGCCGTCGCCGTCCCAGGCGAGCGCTTCGTGGCCGTTGCCCTGGATCAGCTGGATGCGCAGGGTCTCGTCCTCGGCCTGCACGGTCATCCCTATCCCGACGGCCTCCCACATGGGCTTGATGATCTCCAGCGCGTCGGCCAGCTCAGGCTTCCCGGCCCCGGCGCTGACCAGAATGCGGAAGGTGACCGGCTCGCCGTCAGGGCCGAGCCGCAGACCGTCGCCGTTCTTCTCCAGGCCCGCCCGGTCCAGGTGCTCGTTCGCCCGGTCGATGTCGTACGCGGTGTACTGCGTGGCCATCTCCTCGTCGAAGAAGCCGGATTCGCGCGCGGGGGCTGCCTGCCAGGGCTCGCCCTGCCGCGCATGCACCGCCTTGATGACCTTCTTCCGGTCGATGGCGTACGACAGGCCGACACGGAAGTCGCGGTTGCCGAAGACCTCCCGTTTCGCCGCGTCCTTGCAGGTGAGGTTGAACATGATCGTCAGGGTGTTGAGCTTGTCCGACGCCAGGTCGAAGAAGCGGTAGTGCCCCTTGGTCCGGTCCCGGGCCAGCACCGGCTTGTTCTTGGTGGTCGTGACGTTGCGCTCGATCATGTCGATGTCACCCCGCAATACGTTGAGCAGGACGACCTCCGCGTCCTGGGCCATGGCGAAGTCGACGCCGTCCAGGTAGGGAAGCTGGTTGCCCTCCGGGTCGACCTTGAAGTAGTACGGGTTGCGGGTGAACCGCATCCGTGTGCCCTCGCCGAGAGCGCCGTCAGGCAGCCAGGCGTGCAGCCGGGGCAACCGCGGGTCCTTCCAGAGCATGCCGGCATACAGCGCGTCCTGGAGCAGCTCCATCGGTCCTGCGTAGTCCAGTCCCCTGGCGGCCTTCTCGGCGTCCGGGCTCAGATCGGGGTGGAACTGGCCGAGGTAGTGTTTGGGCAGCCGGGTCAGCATGTCGTACACCTCGTTGGCCATGCCCGTCAGATAGAGGGCGTTGGGCCCGGCGAAGGTGAACTCCACGGTGTACGCGTCGACCTTCCGCAGCTTCGCCGGGCCGCCGCCGACGAGGTACTGGCCCGGCGTGTCCGGGATGATCTCCTTGTTCGTGATCAGATCCCGGAAGGCGAACTCGATGTCGTCCGCGGTGAAGGGCTCGCCGTCGGACCACTTCAGGCCCTTGCGGAGCCTGAACGTCACCCGGGTGCCGTCCTCGCTCTCGCTGAACGACTCGGCAACATTGGGGATGATCTTCTTCCAGTCGCGGTCCCAGCGGACCAGGTTCTCGTAAGCGAAGGCGTAGCCGAGGCGGCCGGCGTCGCCCGCGCCGATGAGCGCGTTGCGCCAGGTACCGCCGTAGGCGGCCACCCGGTCGACGGGGCGGACCACGAGCGGCTGCGCGGGCAGCCGCTTCGACAGCGCGGGCAGCTTCCCCTCGTCGACCAGCCTCTGCAGCTCGGGTGCCTGGCCTTTCCCCTCGACCGGTCCCGTGTCTGCGCCGCCCGCAGGATCCGTGCTGAAGTCGCAGCCGTTCAGAGTAAGTCCGCCGACGGCCCCGGCCGCCACCAGTGAGCCGCCGGCCAGCAGCAGCCTTCTCCTGTCGATGTGTCCCGTCATCTTCTCGCTCCCTCGGGTTCAGTAACCGCGGATGTCGGGCCAGGCGAGCTCGACGCCGTGGCCGGTCAGCGCGCTCTGGTAGTCCGCGAGTCGGGCGGGCTCGGCGCGGACCTGGTGCGGGGTGGTGCGGTGGCGCAGGCAGTACGCGGCGAGCAGGCCGGCGGCCTCGCCGGCGTTCCACTCGACCGGATGCAGCCGGTAACAGCCGTTGGTGAGGTGGGTGGTGCCGATGTTCTTGGCGGCGGGCAGCAGGTTGCGCATCCGCTCGGGCAGCAGGGCGCCCAGCGGGATACGAAAAGGGGAGGAGGCCACGTCGATGTAGTTGTCGCCGCCGGTGGAGGGGTGCAGGTCGATGCGGTACGAGCCGATGCCGACGGAGTCCTCGTACGCCACCGCCCCGCGATCGCCCCGCACCGCGGGGGACACGTCCTGTTCCGTCACCGTGTACACGGCCCGGATGCGCCGGGACTCGCGGATGTACGGCCCCTTGCACAGCCCATCTGCCGTGCCCACCACGTCGCCACGCAGCCGCAGTCCGGGCAGCCCGGTGCTCCCGCCGGGGCGCGGCATCTCCGTCTGCATCCAGTACAGGAAGGACAGGCTCATCTGGCGCGCACCGGCCAGGTGGCGCGCGGCAGCCGCGGGCTCCACCTCGTACAGCGGCCCCTCGACGTAGTCGATCATCGGCCAGTTGACAATGACGACGTCGCTGGCGAGCGTGCCCTCTTCGAAGGCGGAGCGGGCGAGGACGCGGCGGAAGGCCCACAGGTCGAGGTCGCCCGCGAGGCCCTGGGTTGCGGGCTCGCCGGGCGCGGGGTTGGGGATCAGCACGCGGGTCGTCGCCCGCAGCGTCTGCGGCTTGGGCGCGACCATGCTGAACATCCGGTCGGGCCAGTACGGGGGGCGGTAGTCGCGCCAGAAGCCGTAGTCGTCGGGCTTGTCGATGGTGTGGTCCTCGCCGGCCCGGTGCTCGACCGCGAAGCACCAGGAGGCGGCCTGCATGTTGAGCGGCTGCCGCCGCGCGGGGGCGCTGGGCTCCCCGGTGTCGGCCTGCGACTCGAACCCGGTGACGTACTCGGTGCCGGTGAGCGGCAGCAGCTCGCCGGTCTCCGTGGCGTCCAGGAAGTACGCCGCGGTCACCGTGACGTCGGCGCCCGTGTCGAGGTCGCGAAGGGTCACGCTGGTGACGGTGTCGCCGTCGGTGGTTGCCGCGACGGGACGGTGCCTGACCCGCAGGTCAAGCAGGCCGCTCGCCTGGTGCGGCGCAAGCATGGCCCGCAGCACGGCGTGCGCCGCGCTCGGCTCCGCGCACAGCGCGCTCACCCGGCCGGCGCCGGGGTTGAGGGCCGGTTGCCGGCGCGCCGCCGCCGACAGCGGGTACCAGTGCCGGTAGTAGTCGCGGATCCCGTCCCGGAGCCGGCGATAGCTCGCGGTGCAGCCGAACTGCTCGATCCACGGATGCTCGTCAGGCGGCGTGCCCTGGACGGTCAACTGGCCGCCGACCCAGTCGTACTCCTCGGTGAGCAGCACCCTGAAGCCCGAACGGACAGCGGCCAGCGCGGCGGCCACGCCGCCGAGCCCTCCCCCGACAACGGCTATGTCGGTGCGCAGCGCGGTCATGCTTCTCCCCCCGCAGCGCTCGCCGGGGCCGCGGCGACGGTCTCCTCGCCGGGCGGCGTGCAGGACAGCAGGATCTGGTCCGCGCCCGGCGAGTCCGGGGCGTCGAGCAGCCGCAGGAGCAGCCGTACGGCCTCGCGGCCGATCTCCCGGCGGGGGATCTCCACGCAGCTCCAGCCGGTCCCGGGGTACGGGCCCGTCTCCGTACTCCGCAGCACGACGAGCGAGATCTGCGCGGGTATGACCAGGTCCCGCGCGGCGGCGAAGCCGGCGATCCGGCCAGCGAACGACTCGTCCTCGGCGACGAACGCCGTCATCCCGGACGCCAGGGCCAGGTCGAACCACTCCTGGGTGACATCCCCGGCGTTCATCAGCACCGGGAGCTGCGGGATGCCGGCGTCCGCGCAGGCGGCGCGGTAACCGGCCTCGCGGTCGACGACGGCCTCGACCCGGTGCGTGATGCCGAGGTAGCCGACCCGGCGGTGGCCCAGCGCGACCAGCCGGGCGACGGCCTCCCGGGTCGCCTCGGCGTAATCGGCGCTGACCCAGGCGATGTCGGCGCCCGGCACCTCGCGGCGGCCGATATGGACGAAGGGGTAGCCCTCCCGGCTGAGCCGGGCGAGGTCGGAGTGGTCGTGCGCGACGCCGAGCAGCACACTGCCGTCGGCGACGTTGAGCCGGTTCGAGCCGTCGCTGTAGAGCTGGCGCTGACCGCCGGGGCCCTCCGTGGAGGTGAACAGCACCAGGTCGTGTCCCTCGGCGACGGCCTGCTCCTCCACTCCGACCAGGAACTCGTGGTAGAAGTCGCGGCTGGCGATCGGGAAGACCGACTCGAAGGTGTGCACCCCGATCATCCGGTTGCGCTTGCCCTTGAGGCTGCGCGCGGCGGGATTCGCCGCGTAGCCGAGGTCGCGGACGGCCTGGCGGACCAGTTCCTCGGTCTCGACGGGAATCCGGTGGTCGGTGGCGCGACCGTTCACGACGGCGGAGACGGTCGCCTGCGAGACGCCCGCGCGGCGGGCGACGTCGGCCTGGGTCGGTGCCCCACGACGGCGTTTGACTGACAAAGGAACCCCTTGCTGTTACGTATCAGCAGATGCCCAACAGGACGTAAGTCCTCATTGCTGTTTCGTAACAGCGACCATAGGAGCGGGGCATGACCCCGTCAACAGGCGGTGGCGAACGAATTTCCGGCAGGTTTCCGGGCGTTGCGGACGGCACCGCTCGCACGCGCGGAGCGGCCCGGGTAGCGTGGGCCGAACGGCAGTGGCGGGCGGGGGGACTCGGGTAGTGCGGACGAGCGGTAGCGGTCATCACCACCGCCCGCCTGGGCGGACAGCCGGCCTGGCACACGACCTGCCCTTCGACCCCACCTACGGATACGACCTGGACCGGTTGCTCGCCGTGCCCGCCCCCGACGCCCCCTCCGGCTTCCAGGAGTTCTGGCGCTCCTTGTACGCCGAAAGCCGCCGCACGCGGGTCGCACCCCGCCTCGGCACCCGCGCGGGGACGATCGGCGGGCGGGAAGCGGTGGCGGTCCACGAGGTCGCGTATACCTCGCTCGGCGGGCGCCGCATCGGCGGCTGGCTGACGCTGCCCACGGACGGGCAGGTGCGCCAGGGCAGCGTCGTCACCCACGGCTACGGCGGCCGGGAGGGCCCCGATCCGGCGCTGCTGCCGCCCGGCACGGCGGCCATCTGGCCGTGCCTGCGCGGACAGGGCGCACGCAGCCTTCAACCGGACCTGCCGTCCGACCCGGCCGCGCACGTCCTGCACGGCATCGCTTCCCGGCGGTCGTACGTGCACGGAGGCTGTGCGGCCGACGTCTGGTGCGCGGCCACCGCGCTCGTGGAACTCGTGCCCCTCGCGGGGCGTCGACTCACCTACGCGGGGACAAGCTTCGGCGGCGGCATCGGAGCGCTGGCGCTGCCGTGGGACGAGCGGTTCACCGCCGCCGTGCTGAACGTTCCCAGTTTCGGCAACCACCCGCTGCGGCTGACACTGCCGTGTACCGGGAGCGGGGAGTCGGTCCGCCGGCACCACGCCGTGCACCCGGAAGTCGCTGACGTGCTGGCGTACTTCGACGCCGCCACCGCGGCGCGGCGTATAGGCATCCCGGTCCACGTCGGAGCCGCACTCTTCGACCCGGCCGTCCCGCCCCCGGGCCAGTTCGCCATCCACAACGCCCTGCCCGGTCCGAAGAAGCTGCACGTACTCACCGCGGGCCACTTCGCCCACGCCGGCCAGGCAGGAGAGGAAGAGGACCTCATCGCCGCGCAACGCCACTTCCTGACGCAGGCGCTCCATACCCCTTCCTGATCGAGGTGCCTGAAGGAAGCACTGCGCGCTGACCGGGCCCGCGGCTACTGGCCTGGAGCACCCGTCCGGAAGACCGCTTGCGCAGGCTCGCACCGGGGGTCGCTGCCCGCCTGAACGGCATCTGTGCGGTTCTCGGGGGCGCGGGCGAGGAGTTGCCTCGCGGCCCGGCGTCCAGCCTGTTCGGTGTGTTTGTCAAGTTCGGCTTCGACGCCGGTCTACGGACAGGGCGGACCTGGCACCGGCGAGCCGATCGCAGAGCTGGGTCACCGGCAAGGGGCCACCGATGAAAGCGATTCGCCTGCGACTGGGGCGGACGCCCCTCACCACCGCAACTTGACCAACCGCGAACTCAACCGCGAACCGCAGCTCCCGAACGCCGAAGGGGCAAGTTCACGAGAAGGACAGCGGCAGAAGGATGGCTCAGGAGGCGGACGGCTCGATCTCCCCCGCGAAGACGATGACCTGGTCGATGAGGCTCCGTCGCAGATGGACGACGTCTGTTCCCGCCAGGCGGGGGCCTCCATCAGGCGTGGTGAAAACCCACTGGTACCGGGCCCATTCGTCAGGCATGTCCACCGCTGAGCAGCGCACCATCGTGCCGGTCCCCGCCGGGTGGCGCCGGATGTCCAGCACGAACCGCTCGACCGCCGCGATTCCTTCGCTGCGGCCCAACGGTCCCCAGAAGACCACGTCTGAGGTCAGGGCCTGGGAGAGCAGGGCAGTCACATAGCTGTCGTCCGAGGCGTTGAACGCGGAGATGAAGATGTCGATCGCGGAGCGTGCGGTCTCTTCCTGCATGCCCCAGTAATACCAGCCGTTTCGCGTGCGCTCGTCCCACGAGCCGCCGCTGGATCCCTTTGGCATCGGGCGGCACGACGTGCGGTTCGTCCCCCACGGCACCACCAAGGTGCAGAGCGCCGCGTAGCACGGCGGTGCGGCAAGCCCGTCGTGCACGCCGCCGGCGACCGGTCAGAGTGACAGATGCGGCCCGCCCGGCGGCCCGGGAGGCTGGGTGTGTACCGAGAGGAGCACGCATGTCGGATTCGGATAGGGCGTTTCGGAAACCCACCAGGCGCACCGTGGTGCGTGGGGGTGCGACCGCCGGGGCGGCCCTGGCCGTCGGCTACCACCTGCCCGCGGCCGGGGCGGCCGGCGTGCCCGACGCGGGAGCGCCGCGCCGGATCTCCCTGACCGTCAACGGACAGCGCGTGACGCCGGCTGTCGACCCGCGCAGCAGCCTGCTCGACGCCCTGCGCGACGACGTGGGCACCACCGGGCCGAAGAAGGGCTGCAACCAGGGCGCCTGCGGGGCCTGCACGGTGCTGCTGGACGGGCGGCGGGTGCTGTCGTGCCTCACCTTCGCGGTGATGCACGACGGGCAGGAGATCACCACCGTCGAGGGGATCGCCGACGGCGACGACCTGCACCCCGTGCAGCAGGCGTTCATCGACCACGACGCCTTCCAGTGCGGTTTCTGCACCTCCGGGCAGATCGTCTCCGCCGTCGGGCTGCTCACCGAGGAGCCCGGGATCACCAGGGAGGCCATTCCGGAGGCGATGAGCGGCAACCTCTGCCGGTGCGCGGCCTACTGCAACATCCGGGACGCCATCGAAGAGGCCGCCGGCACGTCCGCTGGGGAGCGGTAGGCGTGGAACCCTTCGAGTACGTACGAGCCCGCAGCGTCGGCGAGGCGATCCAGGTGCTCGCCGACAACCCCGAGGCCGCCGTCATCGCCGGCGGCACCGATCTGACCACCCTGATGCGCGACGGGATCCGGCGGCCGAGCCACCTGATCGACATCAACGGGCTCGACCTCGCCGGGATCTCCACCCGCCCGGACGGCGGGCTCCGCATCGGCGCCCTGTGCCGCAACGCCGTCTCCGACCCGCGCGTCGAGCGGGGCTTCCCGGTTCTCGCCGAGGCGCTGCGCTCGGGCGCCTCCCCGCAGATCCGCAACCGCGCCACGTTCGGCGGCAATCTGCTGCAGCGGGTGCGCTGTTCCTACTACCGGCTGCCCGAGTTCGCCTGCAATCGCCGTGACCCCGGCGCGGGCTGTGCGGCACTGGGCGGCGACAGCAGCCACCAGGGGATCCTGGGTACGAGCGGAGCGTGCGTCGCCGTGCATCCGTCGGACTGCGCCGTCGCCCTGCAGGCGCTCGACGCCGAGATCCTGGTACGCGGGCCACGGAGGGAGCGCCGCATCCCCGTCGACGCGCTGCACCGGCTGCCCGGCCGCAGCCCCGAGCGCGAAGTCACGCTGGCCCGCGACGAGATCATCCTCGCCGTCGAGCTGCCGGCCCGGGCCACCTCCGCGCACTCCCACTACGTCAAGTTCCGGGACCGCGCCTCCTACGCCTTCGCGCTCGCCTCCGCCGCCGTCGGCGTGGAGCTGCGCGGCGGCACGGTGCGGGCGGCGCGGATCGCGCTCGGCGGCGTGGCGCCCAAGCCGTGGCGGGCCGCGGCGGCCGAGCGGGCACTGCTCGGCCGGACCTTCGACGAGGAGGCCATCGACGCCGCCGCACAGGCGGCGACCAGTGGCGCGACACCGCGCCCCGACAACACGTACAAGGTGAGCCTGGCCCGGGAAGTCGTCCGGCAGGCCCTCACCGAGCTGGGAGGGGAGCGATGACGTCCAGGACCGAGGCGCCGCAGTCGGGGATCGGCGCGCCCGTCGACCGGGTGGAGGCGCGCGACAAGGTCACCGGCGCGGCCCGGTACACCGCCGACGCCCGGCTGACCGGCATGGCCCACGCCGCCCTTGTCGCCAGCACGATCTCCGCGGGCCGGGTGCGCCACATCTACACCGCACAGGCGGCGGACGCACCGGGCGTGCTCGCCGTCCTCACCCACCACGACCCGCTGCCGTGGCGGGGCACTCCCGCGGACGCCCGATATGTCGAGAACCGCTTCCCGCTGGCCGACGACCGCATCACCTACTACGGGCAGTACCTCGCCGTCGTCGTCGCCGGAACGCCGGAGCAGGCCGTGTTCGCGGCGTCGCTGGTGGCCGTCGACTACGAGGAGCACCGGCCGGTGCCGACCCTCGACGACGCGCTCCCGGACGCCTACACCGCGGAGGGACGCCTGATCCAGCCGCCCTTCCCCCAGCAGGCCGTGCTGCCGCCGGACGCCGACCCGCAGGCGGCGCTGGACGGCGCGGACGTGCGCACCGACTCCACCTACCGGCTGCCGCACTACGGCCATGCCCCGCTGGAGCCCGGCGCCGTGGTCGCCTCCTGGGAGGACGGCACGCTCACGCTGCGCGACTGCAGCCAGAGGGTGCACCTGCACCGGGACGTCGTGGCCGCCGTGTTCGGGCTGCCGGCCGAGCGCGTCCGGGTGCTGTCGCCGCTCGTCGGCGGGGCGTTCGGCAACAAGACCACCGTCTGGGCGCACAGCCTGCTCGCCGCAGCGGCGGCACGAGCCGTCCGGCGCCCGGTCAAGCTGGTTCTCACGCGCAAGCAGACCTTCACCGGGACGGGTCACCAGCCGCCGATCATCCAGCGCATCCGCCTGGGCGCGGACGCCGGCGGTAAGCTCGCGGTGATCCTCCACGACGTCGTCAACGCGACCGAGGTGCGCGGCGACCGCCCGGAGCCCGCGGTCGTCTCCACCGCCTCCACCTACGCCGCGCCGGTCCTGTCGGTCACCACGCAGGTCGCGAAGGTGAACATCGCCCCGTCCCTGAATCTGCGCGCGCCGGGCGACGGTCCCGGCTCCTTCGCGCTGGAGTGCGCGATGGACGAGCTGGCGTACCGCCTCGGCTTGGACCCGCTGGAGCTGCGCCGCCGCAACCACCTGACCGCGGACCCGCTCACCGGCAGGGAGTGGAGCGACAAGAACCTGCTGGAGGCCTACGACCTGGGCGCGGAGCGCTTCGGCTGGTCGAGCCGCCCGGCCGGGCCGGGCTCGCTGCGTGACGGCGACGACCTGATCGGGTACGGCATGGCCACGGCCGTTCGCGGCGATCTCCCCGATCCGGGACCGAACGGGGCCGAGGTGGAGATCCGGGCGGACGGCACGGCCCAGGCGCGTACGGCCATCCAGGAGATCGGCACCGGCAGCCTCACCCTTGTCGCCCAGCTCACCGCGGCCGGCACCGGGGTACCCCTGGGCCGGATCGACGTCCGGGCGGGCGACACGCGGCTGCCCAGGACCCCGGGCAACGTCGGCTCGAAGACGACGGGTTACACCGGCTCCGCCGTCCATCTCGCCGCGGAACAGGCCCGCGAGACCGCCGTACGCATGGCCGTCGCCGACCCGGAGTCACCGCTGCACGGGCTGCCGCGAGGCGAGGTCGGAGCAGCCGACGGAAGGCTGTTCCACCGCCGTGAGCCACAGCGCGGTGAGACCTACCGTGCCCTGCTGACCCGCCACGGCGGCAAGCCGGTCGTGGGCCGGGGGGACTACGCGCCGCGCACCTCGCACGCGGTAGCCACGTTCGGCGCGCACTTCACCGAGGTGCGCATCAACCCCCGGCTGCCGCGAGTCCGCGTCACCCGGCACGTCGGCGTCTTCGACATCGGCCGGGTCACCAACCACAAGGCGGCGCGGAACCAGGCGCAGGGCGGCATCGTGTTCGGCATGGGATGGGCGCTGATGGAGCAACTCGTGCCCGATCCCGTCTCCGGGCGGTACACCGGCCCGGCATTCACCGACTATCACATCCCGGTCAACGCCGACGTCCCCGACATCGACGTGCTCTTCGTGGACAAGCCCGACACGCTCGCCCACCCGCACGGCAGCAAGGGCATGGGCGAGGTGGTCGCCGTCGGCGTCGCCGCGGCCATCGCCAACGCCGTCTACCATGCCACCGGCAAGCGGATCACCGAACTGCCCCTCACCCCGGACAAGCTGGTGGACTGACGTATGCGCGAGCTGCTCCCGGACCTGGAGGAATGGTGGCTGCGGTCCCGCCCGTTCGCGCTGGCCACGCTCGTCGAAGCGGTCGGCAGCGCACCCCTGCCGGTGGGCACGGCGATGGCCGCCGACGAGCGGGGGGCGGTGCTGGGCGCGATCAGCGGCGGCTGCGTCGACGCCGACGTGGCGGCGACCGCGGAGCACGTGCTGCGCGAGGGCCGCCCGGAGCTGCGCCGCTACGGTCCGGCCGACACCGCGGACGACGTCTCAGGGGACGTATCCGGCGTCGGACTGACCTGCGGTGGCACCCTGTCCGTCTGGGTCGAGCCGGTGGTGCCCCACCGAGGGCACTGGCTCCCCGCCGTCGCCGCCGCCGTCCGTCGCGGGCGGCCCGTCACGCTCGCCACCCGCCTCGACCCCGCCCGCCCCGGTCACCTGGTGCTGCTACCCGACGGGAGCCGTACCGGCAGCATCGGCGGGGACCGGCAAGACAGCAGAGCCCAGACGGCGGCGCGGCTGCTGCTCCCCGAGGGCGGGAGCGTGCTGCTCCCCGCCGGGTCGCACGCGCCCCCGGGCGACGCGAACGAAGACCACGACGACCGGTTCGGCTGCTTCGTCACCGTTCATGCGCCACCGCCGCTGCTGCTGCTCGTGTCCTGGACCCCGGTGGCCGACCACCTGGCGCGGATGGGCGCGCAACTCGGCTACCGCGTCGTCGTGCTTGAGCACCGGCCGGCCTTCGGGGCACAGGCCGAGGCAGCGGGGGCCGAGGTGGTCCCGGGACTGCCGCAGACGACGCTGGGCAGCCTGCGCCGCGAGGAGCTGCTCGACGTACGGTCCGCGGTCGTGGTGCTCACGCACGACGCACGCGTCGACGTTCCCGCGCTGCTGGAGGCGACCTCGGCGGGCGTCGGCTACGTGGGGGCGATGGGATCGGCAGCGACCCACCGCGACCGGCACAGGAGGCTGCGGGCAGCGGGCATGGACGCGGCCGACCTGGCGCGGATCAACTCACCGATCGGCCTGCCGCTCGGCGGCCGTGCCCCGGCCGAGATCGCGACGGCCGTCGCGGCCCAGCTCGTGCTGGCCCGCAACGGCCTGGCCGCACCGGTACGGGACGTCAGCCCGACACCTTGAGGTCGGCGTCGCGCAACTGGGAGCGGCTGCTGATGCCCAGCTTGGGAAAGATCTTGTACAGGTGGTAGCCGACGGTCCGCGGGCTCACGGCCAGTCGGGCGCCTATCTCCCGGTTGCTGAGACCCGCCGCCGCCAGCCGGGCAACCTGCAGTTCCTGGACCGTCAGCAGGGCAGCGGGATCCCCGTCGCGCCGCCGGGCCGCGCCGCCGGCCGCCCGCAGCTGGCGCCGGGCGCGTGCTGCCTCCTGCTCGGCGCCGAGCCACTCCAGCGTCTCCACCGCATCCCGCAACTGCCTCCTGGCCTCGCTCTCGTGCCGGGTGCGCCGCAGCCATTCGCCGTAGAGCAGCGCGGTGCGGGCCCGGGTGAGCGGCTCGTCTGCCGCGCCCGGCGCGGCCAGCGCGGCCCGGAAGTGCTTGTCCGCCGCGTCGCCCTCCGCGAGCAGCGCCCGTACGGCATCCCGGTGCGGCTGCGGCCACACCAGGGTGTTCTGCTCTGCCCACTGCTCGAACGCCCACGCGGCCTGTTCGGCGCCCTCGCCACGGCCCGCCCGCAGCTGTGCCTCCACTCCGTCGAGAACGGCGCGGCGCGCCACCCGGCGATGGGCGAACGGCGACCCGGGCCGGCCGAGCGACGCCAGCCGCTCGCAGGCCTCCTCGTAGTCGTCCGCACCCAGCGCCAGCCGTCCTCGCGCCCAGTGCGCCGTGGCCGCCGCAGATCTGTTGCCCTGCGCGACGGCCAACGCCTCGGCCCGCTCCGCGTGTTCCCGGCAGCCCTCCTGCTGGCCGCGCCCGGCGTACAGCAGGGCGAGCAGAGCCAGCAGGTCCGCCTCCAGGACGGGCTGGCCCACGTCCCTCGCCCCGCGCAGCCCCTCCTGCGCGTGCGCCTCGCACTCCCGCCACAGCCCCAGCCGGTACTCCAGCTCCGCGAGCCAGGAAAGCAGCAGAACGTGGACGGCCAGCATTCCGCCGGCCTGGAAGTGCGCGCACGCCTCCACGATGAAGGCGCGGACCTGCCGGGGCGGTGACCCGGACATCCCTAGCACCGCTGCCCACACCCAGCGGTTCGCCCTGTCCCGGGCCAGGGACTCCGGGGCCGCCTCGAACAGCTGCCACGGGGACAGTCCGTGCCGGGGCTGATCGGCGAGCGACTCCGCGAGCCACCGCCCGTAGCCGGCATAGCCCGGCTCCCGGGCGCCCGCGGCTTCGATCTGCGCCGCCGCGCGCAGCGCGTCGTCCATCCGGTCGGCGCGCAGCGCGCCGTCCACGGCCATGAACGACAGAGCGACGGCGCGCTCCGGGTGTTCAGCCTGTCGCTCTGCCAGCGACCGGGCACCGTGCAGCAGCTTGGCGACCGCCGCCTCCTGATCGCCGCCCCAGAGTTCCATCATGCCTTGCAGCCGGAGCAACTCCAGCCGAGTGCTGTCGTCCGCGGGCCGGGTGAGCGCCTCCGCCAGCAGCGGACGGGAGAGCTGCGGACTGCCGGACTTCCAGGCGTCGTACGCCGCCGCGGTCAGCCGCCTGGTCTGCTGGTGCGGGGACGTGCTCAGCAGCGCCGCCCGGTGCAGCACGGCTGCGGCAGCCGCCAGTCCGCCGCGGCGCTTCACCTGAGTCGCCCCGGACTCCAGCACCTCCGCCAGCCCGTCGTCGGGTTCCGTCGCCGCCAGCGCGCGGTGCCACACCGCTCGTTCACCATGCTCCGGCCCGGGCAGATGGGCCAGCTCCTCGGCGAGGGCCCGGTGCACCCGCGCCCGTTGCCGCGAGGAGGCGTCGGCGTACACGGCGGCCCGTACGAGTGGATGCCGGAACCGCAGCCGCGGCCCCGGCACGTCGAGATGACCCGCGCGCTCCGCCGCAGTCAACGCCAGCTCATCCGCCCCGAGTCGACCGGCTGCGCCCAGCACCACGTCGGTACGTCCGCTGTCCTCCGCAGCCGCCACCAGCAGCAGGGTGCGCACCGGTTCGGGAAGTCCTCTGGTCTGCTCCGCGAAGACCGCGCGCAGCCGCCGCCCGAGGGGGGCCGTACCGGTCAGCGTGATCTTCTCGGCCACCTCCGGCTGGCCGCCGAGCCGGACCACTTCCTCCAGCGCCAGCGGGTTGCCGCCGACGGCGGAGACGAGCGCGCGCCTGGTGGGCCCCGGTGTCCCCCACCCGCGTTCGTCGAGGAGGGCGGAGGCGGCGTCGTCAGCGAGTCCGCGAAGGACGAGCCGGGGAAGATCCCGGACGTCCGGGGCCGCGGGCTCCTCTCCTGGCCCGGCAGGCTCGCGCAGGCTGGCGATGAGGCCGATGGGCAGGCCGTCGAGCCGGCGGGCGGCGAAGAGCACGACGCCGGCGCTGGCCGGGTCGAGCCACTGCAGATCGTCAACGAAGAGCAGCAGCGGGGTGTCCTCCGCCGCCCGCCGCAGCAGCGAAAGCGCGGCGGAACGTACCGGGAGATCACCGGTAGGCGCGGAGGACAGACCCAGCGCACTGCGCAGCGCCGCGGCCTGCTCCTCCGGGAGTTCCGGCAGCAGGTCGAGCAGCGGCGACAGCAACTGGTGCAGCCCGCCGAAGGCCAGCGGGATCTCCGCCTGCACGCCCGAGCAGCCGAGCATCCGGACATCGGACCCGGCCCCGGCCGCCGCACGCCGCAGCAGTGCGGTCTTCCCGATCCCTGCCTCGCCCCGGACCACGAGGGCACCGCCCCGGCCACGGCGTGTCCCGGAGATGAGCCGGCTCAGCCGGCGGAGTTCCTCTTCCCGCCCATGGAACATCTTTTGAGGCTACCTTCCTTCCACGACCGAACCCTCCGCCGCGGCGGCGACGGCGCTTCGGAGCCGGGTACCCCACGGTTTCGGCGAGCTCCGGCAGGGAGTGCGACACGTCAGGGTGATGCCCCTTCCGGCGGGAGCAGGGTGACGGTGTAGGCGTCGTCGTTGACCTGGAACTCGTCTACGGCGATGCCGCGCGCGGCGATCATGTCCTGGAGGGCTGCCTTGCTGGCCACGGGGTCCTGGCCGTGCGGGCTGCCGCCGATCTCGTGCCAGCTGAGGATGTCGGGCACGGTGCCGGCAGCCGCAACGTGGTCGAGGTACGCGCTCCACCAGTCGTTGTTCTCGGCAGGCTCGTTCGCGCTGCTAGGGCCGACGATAACGGCGTTCGGGAGTTCCTCGCGGATCCTGGCATAGGTGCGGTCCCACATCTGAAGGTACTGCTCCTGGGGCCGGTTCCAGAATATCGAGAGGTCGGGCTCGTTCCAGATGTCCCACTCCGGATTGATCCCGGCGGCCTGGATGTCCGAGATCAGGCGATCGAGGAAGGCGTCGTAGTCCGACCAGTCGCCGTTGTCGCCGGGGAAGCGGGGGATGGCGCTGCCGTCGGCGCCCCAGAGATCGTGCGGAAGCATGGTGAACGTGCCGCCGAGGTCGACGGTGCGCCGGTACTGGGCGAGGGTGGAGTTCCAGCGGCGCTCGTAGCCGCCGGCGACCCAGCCCCCGGGGGCGAGTTGGGCGGCCGTCACCGCTGCTTGTGCCGGCGACGTTGCAGAAGCGGGGAGTCCCCGGCGTGGCTATTCGGCATACCGAATATTGACCGGCAAGTCAAAGACCAGCTGACGGACGCGGCAGCGACGCACATCGCCGGCTGCGCACGTCGTCGTCAGGCCGAGGCCGGGCGGGCGTCGCCCCAGTATTCGTGGAACGCGCTGATCCGGTCGCCGCGGACCTCGACGATGATCAGTTCCCAGTTGCGGTACGCGGCGGTTCCGGGAGAGGTGCCGTGGGACTCGTACGCGTAGAACACCCGGTTCCCCACGACGTCGGCGCCGCGCCGTTCCCCGAGCACCCGATTGCCGGCGTTGCTGTGGAACAGCGCCCACTCCTCGACGACGCGCCGCCCCTCGGTCCCTTCGAATCGGCCACGCGCAGGCTCCTCCGGGAACCAGAAGCTGAACGAGTCCGTCAGCATGGCGAGGAACGGCTGCCAGTGCCCCGTGCGCCAGCCCGCGTCGAACCGGTCCATAGCCCTGTCCGCGATCCTGCGGACGGGACCGCTGCCGACCGCGGCGGCAGACGTGGCGGCGCCGCCCAGCGCAGCCGCCGCAGCCGCCGCGGATGCGGCGGCGCTGCCGCCGAGCAGCTTACGTCGGTTCATCTCCATGCCCTGACTTCCGTCTGTGGAGCCCTCGGCCAACCCGGGACGGACAGGAGAGTAGTAAGCCGCAGCGAAAGCGGACGTAAAGCCCCGGGTGTCGGCGACGACCGGAGCCGGTGTTTCGACGACCGGTTGAGTTCAAGCAGGGCGCCGTGATCGGTGTGCATGACCGCTCCGGCAAGGCTGCCGCGGGTGTGTTCGGCGGCGGCCAGGGCGTCGTTGAAGCAACCAGCCGCGCTCCACTTGCCATCTGCTGTCCGCGATGAGCACGGTGTCCTTGCGGAGCCGCCGACGAGGCTTGCGCGCGAGCCGGGGGCCGACGTGGTCAGAATAATGCGCCGCAAAGGCAAGATCGCTTCGCCTTGGACAAGATGGCTCCCGCGACTGCACGCTCCGTACTGCGATGCCGGCTCAAGCTGCGATGTCGGCTTCGGGTTGGAGTGCAGGGCCGAGCAGCAGGCCCCCGTCCAGGACGAATTCCGAGCCCGTGGCGAAAGATGCGTCGCGGGAGGTGATGAAGAGCAACAGACGGGTGATGTCAGAGGGTTCGGCGAGGCGGGGGATGGCGAAGGGGTCGGGCGAGTAGAAGTCGGCGATGGCCGGCTGGCCGGCGACGGTGGGTTCGTTGATCAGTGGTGTGGAGACGACGCCGGGGTGGATGGAGTTGACCCGGATGTTGTCCCGGCCCAGCTCCAGCGCGGCCGTCTTGGTCAGCCCGCGCACGGCCCACTTGCTGGCGGTGTAGGGGGCGTAGAAGGCCGTGCCGACGTGGGCCATGGTCGAGGCGATGTTGACGATGGTTCCGCCACCGCCCCTGCGCATCGACGGAGCCACGGCCCTGATGCCGAGGAACTGGCCGGTGACGTTGACGCTGAAGGTGTGCTCCCAGGTGCGGAGTTCGGTGTGCTCGATAGGGGCCGCCGGGTTCTGGACGCCCGCGTTGTTCACCAGGATGGTGGCCGGCCCGAAGTGGCCTTCGACTTCTCGCACCGCCGCCGCCCAGTCGTCCTCGCTGGCGACATCCAGGCGAACGGACAGAGCCCGATGACCGAGCTGAGCAGCGAGATCGCGGCCGGCGTGGTCGTCGAGGCCGGCGATGACGACGTTCGCCCCCTCGGCGTGGTAGCCCTTCACATGGCTGCTGCCCATGCCCCCGCTGCCGCCGGTGACGATGACGGTCTGGCCCTCGAAGCGTCCCATGCTGCTTCCTTCCAGGCTTGCGCTCATGGTGAGCCGAGTGACTCACCTCCTCTCTCAAGGTAAGGGCCGAATTAGAGGTGAGTCAAGTGACTCACCTCGTGGTAGGGGTCATACTGGAGGGCATGACGGCACAGCCTTCGGAGTACCACCGTCGCGTGGCAGCGCAGAAGCGGACGTCCATCATCGAGGCAGCCACGAAGCTGTTCCTCGACTCCGGCTACGACGGCACCTCGCTGGCCCGCATCGCCGAGGCGGCCGGAGTGTCGAGGGCGACTCTGTTCAAGCAGTTCACCACCAAGGCGGCCCTGTTCGAGGCGATCGTCACCGAATACTGGAAGGTCGACGACGGGGAGGCACCCCTCCCCGAGCCGGGGAACCTCCGGACAGGGCTTGAGACCCTCGGACGCCGATACGCGGCCCTTCTCACCCAGCCCGGCATGGCCGCCCTCTTCCGCATCGTCATCGCCGAGGTACCGCGCTTCCCCGAGCTCGGCGAGACCCAGTTCAAGCTCGGCAAGATGCCCTACTTCGAATCGGTCCGCCGCTACCTGGCAGCGGAGAACACCGCTGGTACAGCCCGGCTCGACGATGCGGAAACGGCGGCCACCCAATTCCTCGGGATGATCTCCAACTACGTGTTCTGGCCGCGGATGCTGCTCGCACGCTGGGAGCCCGACGACACCGCCATCACCAACGCGGTCGACCAAGCGGTGCTGACCATGCTCGCCCGATACGGCCCGGCGGGGAACCACGGCGCCTGAGACACCAGGCGTTCCACCGCTCTGCGCAACCACCCGATGTCCCCGCGCAGGCAGACCTGCGGCTGGAGCGGTATGAGCGACAAGTCGCCGCTGTGGGTCGCCCACTGGACCACCGGCAGCCCCGCCATCCCGTCCGGCTTCCCCTTCTGCACCGTCTGGCAGTGCACGGACTCGGGGAACATCGGCGGCATCAGCCCGGTCGACCGCGACAAGTTCAACGGCACCCGGGACCGGCTGCTGGCGCTCGCCAACAACACCACGCTGGCCAGCCCTCGCGTGGACGTACGGTGACCGAACCCGCGAGGTGAGTTGACACCGCGGTACGTACGGCAGCGGAGAACCAGCCCGTGATCGGGAGGAGTTCCTCCCGGTCACAGGCGCTCCCCCGCCGGTGACGGAAGAGCGCAACCGCCGTGCCGGCATACGGTCAGGAGACGGCGGTGCCGGTGGGGATGGTCCGGCGCAACGTCGTTTGTGACGTGGTACGACCTGCTGCCGCGCCCAGCGTCAGCGGCGTGCGGCCACAGGCCGGAGCCCCCAAGAGTGTGGGCCGCCTCCACTGGCACGGCCAAGGCGTGCGTCTAGCGTCGGGGACCGGTGCCCGGTACGGGGTGCCTGACGCGGTGAAGCCGCCGACGGAAAGGGATGCCATGCGCCGCAGCCCGGTTCTTGCGCTGGTCGCGACCGCCTTGCTCGGCACCGCTCTTACGGGACCGGCCGCCACGGCGGACGCGCCCTCCCACTGCGGCAGCCCACACCGCCTTGCCGTCCCCGGCGCCGCGCATCAGCGCACCGTCTGCCTGCCGGACCTGACGACGGCCGCGCTCGCGGGCACACCGTACACCGACCCCGCCGACTACGCGGGCCTCTCCGCCGCGGGCACTTCACACCCGTCGGGTGTGCCGGGCATGCAGATCGACGGCTACTTTCCCGACACCTCCCGCACCAACACCACGCACGGCTGGAACCATGACGCGCAATTCGTGATCCGGCTGCCCGAGCGCTGGAACGGAGGGCTCGTCGTGACCGGGGCACCCGGCGTGCGCGAGCAGTACGCGCTCGACGAGCTGATATCCGACTGGGTGCTGGATCAGGGCTACGCCTTCGCCGCCACCGACAAGGGCAACACCGGCGCCGACTTCTACCGCGACGGCCGCCGGCCAGGCGACGCCGTGGGCGAGTGGCACCGCCGTACGACCCAGCTCACCCGCGCCGCCAAGGCCGTGGTCGCGGGCCGCTACGGCACCGCGCCGGAGCGCACGTACATGGCGGGCGTCTCCAACGGCGGCTACCTCACCCGCTGGCAGTTGGAACGCCATCCGCACCTGTACGACGGCGGCGTCGACTGGGAGGGCACGCTGTGGACCGCGGACGGGCCCAGCCTGCTGACCTACCTGCCCACCGCCGTGGCCCGGCAGACGGGCACGGCGGGGGACGAGGACATGTACGCCGTCGGGTTCGCACCCGGCACCGAGTTCCTGTGGCCGTACCACGAGGCGGCCTACTGGGGCCTGACGCAGAAGATCTACCGCGCCGAGGTCGACCCCGGCTACGACCCGGCCTGCCCCGGCGCCTCCGCGGGAGACACCACCGCGGAGATCCTCGCGCCCTGCGCCTCGGACGCCGCGTACGACTACGCCACCCGCCCCGCCGCAGTGCACCGCGCGGTCGAGCGGATCTCACTGACGGGGCGGATCGGCAGGCCGATGCTCACCCTGCACGGCACCATGGACGCGCTGCTGCCGATCGCCACGGACTCCGACGTCTACGCGGAGATGGTCGCGGACGAGGGCCGTGCCGGCCTGCACCGCACGTACCGCGTGGCCGGCGGTACCCACGTCGACAGCCTCCACGACACCTACCCGGACCGGCTGCGGCCCCTGCTTCCCTGCTTCCGTACCGCGTTCCGCGCGCTCACCGCCTGGGTGGAGGACGGCACGGCACCGCCGCCCACGACGGACGTGCCGCGCCCCGCGTCCGGTGATCTCCTCCACACCTGCCCGCTGCGCTGAGCCGTCCGCCGACCCGCAGGGCTCTGTCCGGCGGGAGGGCGGGACAGCGGGACGGCGGGACACGGCGTCTCAACCGCCCGCCTGGGCCGCAGCCGCGGTCTTGCGCAGCGGGGGCACGAACGCCAGGGCGAGCAGGGACAGCGCCAGGTTCAGCACCAGCGTCACGGTGAACGCGTGCACGTACTCGTGCTGTGACGTCCCGTCGCCGAGGGTGCTGAAGTAGAGCAGGCCCACCAGCGTGATGCCGAGGGACATGCCGAGCTGGCCCACGGTCTCCAGCACGCCCGCCGCGCTGCCGGCCTCCCGCGGCGGCACTCCGGTGAGCGCGGCGCCGAGCAGCGGGCTGACGCCCAGGCCCTGTCCCACCCCGATGATGACGAGGGCGGGGATCAGGACCGGGCCGGACAGCGAGTCGCCGACGGCCAGCGTGGTGAGCAGCAGGAGCAGGTAGCCGAGTGCGTTGAGGCCGTATCCGGCGGTCAGGACGTGCAGGCCGAGCCGCGGCATGATCCGGGGCAGGGCCATGGAGGTGGCCGTGAACGCGATGCCGAGCGGGGCGAACAGCAGGCCGGACTCCAGGGCCGAGTAGCCGAGGCCGCTCTGCAACTGTACGGCGAGGACGAAGAACAGCCCGGCGTTGCAGGCGAAGAACGCGAAGAACAGCGCGTTGCCGGAGCGGTAGGCGCGCAGCCGCAGCAGGGGCGGGCTGATCAGGGGCTGGCCGCCGCTGGCGGACAGCCGGCGCTGCCACCAGCCGAACGCGGCGAAGCACGGCACGGACGCCACCAGCATCGCGTAGCTCCACAGGGGCCAGCCGGCCGCACGGCCCTCGGCCAGCGGGAAGGAGAGCAGCAGCAGGGCCAGCGTGAGCAGGCCGACGCCCGGCAGGTCCAGCCGGGGCCGCTGAGCGCTGCGGACCCCGGGCATGGTCAGCGCGGCGCCGGCGATGGCGGCCAGGCCCAGCGGCAGGTTGACCAGGAAGACCGGCCGCCAGCCCCAGCCGAAGAGGTCCAGGTGGACCAGGACACCGCCGATCAACTGGCCGGTGATCGCGGCCAGTCCGATGGTGACGCCGAACAGGGCGAGGGCCCGGTCGCGCCGGGTCCCCTCGAAGGAGGTCTGGATGAGGGAGAGGATCTGCGGAAAGAACAGGGCCGCCGCGAAGCCCTGGAAGCAGCGGAAGGCTATGAGGGTCTCGGGGCTGGGCGCGACACCGCAGCACAGCGAGGCGACGGTGAACAGCCCGAGGCCGGCGAGGAACATCCGCTTGTAGCCCACGATGTCGCCGAGGCGACCGCCGGTGACCAGGAACAGCCCGTAGACCAGGATGTAGCCGCCGACGGTCATCTCGGCGGCGGAGACCGAGGCGCCGAGGTCGGTGCGGATGGACGGGATGGCGACATTGACGATGTAGGAGTCCATCATCGCCATGAACGTGGCGGCCATCGCGACCAGGAGCATGGCCCTGACCTGGGCGGGCGGCAGCGGCGGCGGACCGCCGCCGGTGGCGTCCGCGGGGGTGTCCGCCGTCTCGCTCCGGCCGGTGACGGGGTCGGTGACGGGGTCGGTGACGGCGACCGTCTTGTCATCCTGCATGTGCGGGCCTGCTCTCGTGGGCGGGGGGTGTGACGTCGGCGTCGGACGGGCCGGGCTGGTGGAGACGGATCCCCGCCAGTTCGACGCGCGAGGAGACGCCGAGCTTCTGGAAGATCTTCCGGAGGTGGAAGTTGACGGTGTGCGGTGACAGCTTGATACGGGACGCTATCTGACGGTTTGTCAGACCTGCGGCGACCAGCCGCGTGATGACCTCCTCGGTGGGGCTCAGCAGTCCGCCCGCCTCTGCCGGCCGATCGTGCCGCAGCAACTCGGCGGCCTGCCGGAGCAGCGGGTGGCCGAAGCGCAGCCGGTCGCCGTCGAGGACGAGCACGCCGGCCTGGGTCGCCTCCCGCGCGGAGGTCAGCGCGCAGACCGCCTGGCTGTCCGGGAGGCGCATCAGCTCGTTCATCCGCGGCGGGAGCCGCCGGGCGGCGACCTCCTTGAGGAGGTCCAGGGCCGGGCGGGACAGCCGGGGGTCCGCGCGGAGCAGAGCGGTCACCACCCGCGGCGGAAGCGCCGCGGGCACCAGGGCGGCGCCCCGGCCGCAGACCCGGTAGCCGGCGCCGCCGACCAGTTCGTCAAGCACAGCCGCCAGCAGCGCGGGGTGCCCGCCGCAGGCCGCGACCAGGCGCCGGATCGATTCGTCCGGCGCTCCGCCGAGCCGGTCCGCCGCCATCCGCAGCGCGTCCGGGCCGTCCAGCGGTCCGAGTACGAGGGCGACCGCGTCCGGGTGCCGGATCGGCGCGTACGGGTCGGGGCCTCCGGTGCCCGACAGCAGCCACAGCACCGGACGGCCCGGCGACGCGGCGGGCAGCCCGCGCAGCGCGGCCTGGACCAGGGGATCGTCCCAGGACACGTCGTCCAGGGCGACGAGCGCGGGCCGGGCCGCGGCCCGGCCGGGCGCCGGCAGCACCGCGCCGAGGGCTTCTTCCAGCAGGTCAGGACCGGGCGGGGCGACGCCAGGACGGGCCGTACCGGAAAACGCCGGAGAATCACTTGAGCCCGGCTTGAAAGAGGCGGCCAATAGCAATTTCTTGTGCTGCGTTATACGGCCGTTCACGACATCGAAGCCCGCCCGCCGTGCGGTGGCCGCAATTTGATCCACCAAAACGGTCTTCCCGTAGCCCTTCGGGCCGTTGAGCAGAATCAGACCACTCTGCTCATGTCGCATCCGATGCAACCGTTCCCGCATGACGCGCAGTTCAGGAACGCGGCCGTGCAGCTTCATGTCTCCCCCTGAACGCCTGGTGCGGCGACCGACATTAACTGACCGGGTGTCACGTACGGACCTGATTCCCGAGGTCGGGACGGATTCCACACCCGATACAGCGGCCTACCCCAGCCCCGTCCCGTTCGTCAACTACTCGAACAAGTAGTGGATAACTCGCGGATCTTTTGACAGCTTTGGACAGCCCGAGGTGTGGGCTAATCCGGCCTCAGCGCAATTACTACGGGGGAAGAGTCACGATCGGCATGCTTCCATTGACTGCCGCACAGTCAGGCGTGTGGGCCGCACAGCGGCTGAGCCCGGCGAACCCGCGCTACAACTGCGCCAGCTATCTGGAGATCCACGGCCCTGTCGACGCCGGGCGGCTCGGCCGGGCGGTCGCGGTCGCAGTCGGCGAGGCCGAGGCGCTGCGTGTGCGGCTGGCGGACGACGGCGGTCCCGGGCAGACCGTGCTGCCCCCGGCCGGCGACAGCCCCTTGGAGGTGCTCGACCTGTCGGCCGCGGAGGGCCCCCGGGCCGCGGCCGAGGACTGGATGCGCGCCGATCTCTCCCGGCCGGTGGAGCTGACGGCAGGACCGCTGGTCCGGCATGTGCTCATCCGGGAGTCGGCGGAAAGCTGGCTGCTGTACCTGCGCTACCACCACGTGGTCATGGACGGACTCGGCCACACGGTCCATGTCCGGCGCATCGCCGCGGTGTACACCGCGCTCACCGCGGGCGCCGGTCCACCTGCTGCGCGTCCCCTGCCGCTGCGCGACCTTCTCGCCGCAGACGCCGCCTACGCGGACACGCCCGCCTTCGCACGCGACCGCGCCTACTGGCTCGACCGGTTCGCGGACCGCCCCGCCCCGGTGAGCCTGGGCGACCGGCACACCGGCAGCGGGGGCGGGGGCGGGCTGCTGCGCCGTACCACCGATCTCGCGCCCGCCGACACCGCACTGCTGCGGGGCGCCGCCCGGCGGCTGGGGGCCCGTACCTCCACGCTGTTCGTGGCGGCCGTGGCCGCCTACCAGGCCAGGCTGACCGGCAGCGAGGAGACCCTGCTGCGGGTGCCGCTGCCCGCCCGCCCCAGCAGCGCGGCTCTCAGCACCCCGGCGATGTTCGCGAACGAACTGCCCGTACGCGCCGCCGTGCCCCGCTCCGCCTCCTTCGCCGAGCTGGCCGCCGAGGTGTCGCGGGAACTCGGTCTCGCCCTGCGCCACCAGCGCTTCCGCGGCGAGTGGCTGCACCGGGAGCTGTTCCCCGAAGGACGCCGCGAGCAGCTCGCCGGCACCACCGTCAACGTGGTCACCTTCGACGCCGAGGTCTTCTTCGGGGACGTGCCGAGCACCGCGCACCACCTGTCCTCCGGCCCGGTCGACGACCTGCGCTTCGACGTCTTCTCCGACGCCCGCGGCACCCGGGTGCGGCTGAATGCCGACGCCAGCCCCGAGCGGCACCCGCCCGGCGCCCCCGCCGCCCACAGCCGCCGGCTGCTGACCCTGCTGCGCGCGGCGCTCGCCGACCCGGACCTGCCGGTGGGCCGGCTGCCGTTGACGGACGACGACGAGCGGCGCGCCGTACTCGCCGCGGGCGCCCCGTACCGACGCGACTACCCCCTGGACACCCGGCTGCACGAGCTGGTCGAGGCCCAGGCCCGCCGCACCCCCGACGCCGTGGCCGCGACCGACGGCACCACGACGCTGACCTACCGTGAACTGGCCGGCCACGCCCGCCGGCTGGCCCACCACCTCACCGAGTGCGACGTGGCACCGGGAACGGTCGTCGGCGTGTACCAGGAGCGCTCGGTGCACCTGGTCGTCTCCCTGCTCGCGATCCTCATGGCCGGCGGGGCCTATCTGCCGCTAGACCCCCAACTGCCCGCGGAGCGCGTCGCCTTCCAGATCGACGATGCGGCCGTCACCACCGTCCTGACCACCGCACGGCTCGCCGAACCAGCGGCCGGGACCGGTGCACGGGTCGTCGCCGTCGACGAGGTGCTGCCCGCCCTGCCCGCCGCCGGCGGCCCGCTGCCCGCCGGCAGCCCCGCCGACATCGCGTACGTCATCTACACGTCGGGCTCGACCGGCACCCCCAAGGGCGTCCCCGTACCGCACCGCGCCGTGGTCAACCGCCTGCTGTGGATGCAGGAGGAGTACGCCCTCGAAACCGGCGAATGCGTCCTGCAGAAGACGCCGTTCACCTTCGACGTGTCGGTCTGGGAGTTCTTCTGGCCCCTGCTCGCCGGCGCCCGGCTGCACCTGCTCGCCCCCGGCGCCCACCGCGACCCCCGGGCCGTCGCCGCCGCCGTACGGGACCACGGTGTGACCACCCTGCACTTCGTGCCGCCGATGCTCGACCTCTTCCTGGCCGAGCCCGGGGCCGCCGGACTGCCGGGACTGCGCCGCGTGGTGTGCAGCGGCGAGGCGCTGCGGCCGGAGACCGTGGCCCGGTTCTTCGCCGTGTACGGGCCCCCGGCCGGCGCCCCCGGCCTCTTCAACCTCTACGGGCCGACCGAGGCCGCCATCGACGTCACCCACCTCAGATGCACCGAGCGGCACGCGCAGGGCCCGGTGCCGATCGGCCGCGCCGTCGCCAACACCAGCCTGTACGTCCTCGACCCGGGCGGCGAACCACTGCCGTTCGGCGTACCCGGAGAGCTCCACATCGGCGGCGTCCAGGTCGCCGCCGGCTACCTCAACCGGCCCGGGCAGACCGCGGAGCGCTTCATCGACGACCCGTACACGCCGGGCGGCGGAGTGCTCTACCGCACCGGCGACCTGGCCGTGCTGCGCGAGGACGGCACGGTCGAGTACCGCGGCCGGACCGACCACCAGGTGAAGATCCGCGGCTTCCGCATCGAACCGGGTGAGGTCGAGTCGGTGCTGCTGGCCCTGCCCGGGGTCGAACAGGCCGTCGTCACCGCCCCCCGGCAGGCCGACGGGCAGCATCGGCTGCTCGCCCACGCCGTGGCACCCGGTACCGATGCGGAGGCACTGACGGCGTCCCTGGCCGCGCGGCTGCCCGAGTACATGGTGCCGTCCTCGATCGTGCTGCTCGACGCCCTGCCCCTGTCACCCAACGGCAAGGTGGACCGGCGCGCGCTTCCCGCCCCCGGCCCGTCCCCCGGCTCCACCGGTTCACCCGCGGCGGCGGACGCCGCCGGCCCGCGCGACGAGAGCGAACAGCGGGTCCACGACGCCTTCGCGGCGGTGCTCGGCACCTCACACGTCGACGTCGGCACGTCCTTCTTCGCCCTCGGCGGCGATTCCCTGCTCAGCATCCGGCTGCGGAGCGCCCTGGAACACGCCGGGCACACCTTCGACCTGCCGGACCTGTACGACGCGCCGACCGTACGCGCCCTGGCCCGCCGCACCCGGCCGCACACCCCGGCCGCACCGGGCACCCGGCCCTTCTCGCTGCTGTCCGCGGCCGACCGGAACCGGCTGCCCGAGGGCCTGGACGACGCCCACCCGCTCAGCAGCATGCAGTCCGGCATGGTGTTCCACGCCGCGTACGAGGAGAACTCGTCCGTCTACCGGGTGGTCACCAGCATCCGCGTCGGGCTGCCCTTCGACGAGCGGCCCCTGCGCGCCGCGCTGGACGCCACGGTCCGGCGCCACCCGGCGCTGCGCAGCTCCTTCCACCTCACGGGCTTCGGCGAACCGCTCCAGCTCGTGCACCGTGACGTACGGGTCCCCCTCACCGTCGACGGGGCGCTGCGCGGCGCCGGCGCCGGGGAACGCGACGCCCGGCTCGCCGAGTGGGCCGACGCGGCCAAGCATCATGACTTCGACCTGACCGCGGCCCCGTTGCTGGCGTTCACCGCCCACCCGCTGGACGAGGGTTCGTTCCAGCTCGGCGTGGTCGAACACCATGTGGTGCTGGACGGCTGGAGCGACGCGGCGATGCTCGACGAGATCGTCGCCCGCTACCGGTCCGCACTCTCCGACGAAGACCTGTTCCTGCCCGAGGTCCCCGCCACCTTCCGGGAGTTCGTCGCCGCGGAACGGCGGGCGGCGGAGCAGCCGGAGCACCGCGCCTTCTGGGCGGAGGAACTGACGGGGGCCCAGCCGGCGCCGCTGCCCACCCGCACCGCGGGCCGCCCGGCCGGCGCCCGGCACCGGCGGTTCGACGTGCCGCTGGAGCAGGCGACCGGGGTCCGCATCGCCGAGGCGGCACGGGCCGCCGGGCTCCCCGTGAAGTCCCTGCTGGCCGCCGCCCACGCCGTCGTGCTGCACGCGGTGGCGCCCGGCGACGAGATCCTCACCGGCGTCGTCGCCCACGGCCGGCTGGAGGACGACGGCGGGGACCGGGCGATCGGCGTGTTCCTCAACACGCTGCCGCTGCGGCTGACCGTGTCCGGCGGATCCTGGCTCGACCTGGCGCACCGGGTCCACGCGCACGAGCAGCGCACGCTGCCGCACCGCCGCTACCCGTACGCCCGCATCCTGCGCGACCACCCGGACCTTGCGCTGGACTCGTACGTCAACTTCATGGACTTCCACCAGCGGTGGGGCTCCGACTCGGCGATCCAGGACGGCTTCGGCATCGCCGAGACCAACTTCCCGCTCGCCGTGAACTTCCTGGTCGACCCGGCCGGCGGCCGGCTGCGGCTCTGGCTGGACTGCGACACCTCCCTGCTGGACCCCGGCTTCTGCGACCGCCTGGCCGGTTACTACCGGCGGGCTCTGGACGCGCTCGCCGCCGGCCCCGCCGCGCCCCCGGTCGCGGAGCTGCGCGGCACGGCCGAACGGGCCCTGCTGGACGGCTGGAACGACACCGCGGTGCCCTATGACACCGGCGCCACCGTCAGCGGGCTGATCGACCGGCAGATCGCCGCCGCCCCGCGGGCCACCGCGCTCGTCGACGGCCGTGACCGCCTCAGCTACGCCGAACTCGGCGAGCGCGCCGCCCGGCTCGCCCACCACCTGCGGGCGGGCGGCGCCCGGCGCGGCAGCCGGATCGGTGTGAGCGTACGGCGCTCGGCCGACCTCGTCGTCACCCTGCTCGCCATCGCCCGCACGGGCGCCGCATACGTCCCCATGGACCCGGGGTTCCCCGCCGACCGGCTCCGCTACATCGCCGCCGACGCCGCCCTGGACGGCCTGGTCACCGAGGGCGGCGGGGCCCGGGACCCGGCCGCGGGCACCGTCGTACGGCTCGATCTGGACGCGGAACTCATCGCCGCGCGGCCCGCCGTGCCGCTGGACGACGGCCCCCGCGCTCACGATCCGGTGTACGTCATCTACACCTCCGGCTCGACCGGCCGTCCCAAGGGGACGGTGCTGCTGCACCGCAACGTCACCAACTTCTTCACCGGGATGGACCGGCGGATCGGGCTCGGCGGCGAGGACGTCGTCCTCGCGCTCACCAGCATCTCGTTCGACATCTCCGTGCTCGAACTGCTGTGGCCGCTGACCCGGGGCGCGACCGTCGTCGTGGGCGGCGAGCGGATGATCGAGCGGCTCACCCCCGCCGACGGCGAGGACTCCCTGCGGGACCTTCTCGGCCGCCACGCCGTCACCCTGGTGCAGGCGACCCCGTCGTTCCTCGCGGCGGTGGCGGCCGAACCGGCGGCGCTCGACGCGCTGCTGCCGCTGCGGGCCCTGCTGGTGGGCGGCGAGGCGTTCCCCTCGGGGCTGGCGCGGCGGCTGCTGACGGCGCTGCCCTCGGTGCGGGTGTTCAACATGTACGGCCCGACCGAGACGACCATCTGGTCGACGGTCCACGAACTCGACCGCGAACGGGACGTCCACGCCGCCGCCCTGCCGATCGGCCGGCCGATCGCCAACACGACCGTACGGGTCGTCGCCGGGGACGGCCGCGATGCTCCCGTCGGCGTCGCCGGCGAGCTGTGGATCGGCGGCGACGGCGTCGCGGAAGGGTACCTGGACCGGCCCGGGCTGACCGCCGAGCGGTTCGTCGCGACGGCACAGGGCCGCTGGTACCGCACCGGGGACCGGGTGCGGTGGCGGGCCGACGGGCTGCTGGAGTTCCTCGGCCGGATCGACCGCCAGGTGAAGATCCTCGGGCACCGGGTGGAGCCCGACGAGGTGGAGAGCGTCCTGTCCCGCCATCCGGAGGCCGCCTCGGTCGCCGTCGTCGCCGCGCAGCACGCGGGCGGCGGGGCGGAACTCGTCGCGTATGTGGCGCCGGCGGTCCGTACCGGGGACAGCGACGGCGAGCGCGCGCACGTCGACCGCTGGCGGGACGTGTGGGAGGGCGCGTACAGCCCCGGCACGGACGGCGCGGCCGGCACCGGCGGTGCCACCGGCACGGACGGCGCGGCCGGCGACGACGGCGGCCCGGCCGCGCAGCGCCCCGCCGGCCCCCCGGACCCCGCCGCCGGCTCCGACTCCGGCTCCGGTACGGAGGACGCGCGGGACTTCGCCGGCTGGCTGAGCAGCTACACCAAGCGGCCCATCCCCGTGCACGAGATGCGGGAATGGCTCGGGCACACCGTCGACCGCATCCGCCGGATCGGCGGGGCGGACGGGACCGGCGGGGCCAGGATCGTGGACGTCGGCGTCGGCGTCGGCCTGTACCTGCGCCGGCTCGCTCCCGGCGCCGGCTCGTACCTGGGGCTCGACCTCTCCCCCGCGGCCCTGGCCGCCGCGACCGCTTCGGTCGCCCGGGACGGGGCGCTGCCCGGGCACGTCACCCTGCGCCAGGCCGAGGCCACGCTCCTGGCCGAACTGCCGGACGCCGGCGCCGACCTGGTGCTGTTCAACTCCGTCGTCCAGTACTTCCCCGGCCCGGACTACCTGCGCCGCGTCCTCAGCGAGGCGGTCCGCGTCGCCGGCCCCGAGGGCGCCGTCTTCGTCGGCGACGTCCGGGACCTGGCGCTGCTGCCCGCCTTCCACGCGGACACCCAGCTTCGCCTGGCACCGCCGCTGACGCCGGCCCGGGAAGTGGCCGCCGCCTCGGCCCGCGCCCTGGCCGAGGAACGCGAACTGTGCCTGACGCCCGGCTTCTTCGAGGACTTCGCCGCTGCCGCCGGGCTCGGCCTGCGCATCGAGCTCAAGCGGGGCCGCCACGCCAACGAGCTGACCCGCTTCCGCTGGGACGTGACGCTGTACGGCCCCCGCCGGGCCCCGGGCGACGCCGACGGCAAACGGCTGCCGTGGACGGACCTGCCGGGCCCCGGTGCCCTCACGGAACTGCTGGAGGGCACGGCCGCGGACCGGGCCCTGACCGTCACCGGCCTGCCCGACGGGCGCCTGGTACGCCCCCTCGCCGCGCTGTCCCTGCTGCGCGGCGGGCAGGCGCAGGACCAGACCGCGTGGGGGCTGGAGCGTGCGCTGTGGGATTTCTCGGCCGACCAGGGCGTCGACCCCGAGGACCTCGCGGAGCTGGCCGGCCGGCACGGCCGTACCGTCCGGCTGCTGCCGTCGCGGCCCGGCGGCACCGGGGAGTTCGACGTCGTCTTCGAGCCCCGGACCGAGCCCCGGACCAAGGCGCGGCAGGCACCGCGACGGACCGCATCCGAGCCGGCGGACCGGCCGCCGAGGAAGGAGCAGGGACCGTGAACGCACCCACCCCGCCCCTGGCCAATGACCCGCTGGCGCAGACGGCCTGGGCCGCCTTCCGCACCCGGCTGCGGGAGTTCGCCGCCGACCAGTTGCCGGAGGCGATGGTCCCGTCCCGTTTCGTCGTCCTGCCCGAGCTGCCCAAGCTGCCCAACGGCAAGGTGGACCGCGGCCGGCTGCCCGCACCGTCCGACGGCGAGAGCGCCGGCACCGCCTACGTGGCGCCGCAGACGCCCCTGGAGATCCGGCTCGCCGGCATCTGGGCCGATCTGCTCGGCGTCGGCCGCGTCGGCCTGAAGGACAACTTCTTCGAGCTCGGCGGCGACTCCCTCGCGGCGGCCCAGATGGCGGCCCGGCTGCGCGCGGCGACCGGGCTCCAGGTGAGCCTGCGCGGCCTGTTCGACCACCCGACGCTGGGACGTCTCGCCCGCCACATCGGCGCCCAGGACGGCCCGGCGCCCGCCGCGGACAGCGGCCGGCACCCACGGTCGATCTCCGGTACGGACCTGGCGGCGGAGGCCGTCCTGCCCGCCGGCATCGCCCCGGCGGACGACGCCGCCCCGCCGGCCCCGGCGCCGTACACCACCGTCCTGCTCACCGGCGGCACCGGATACACCGGGGCGTTCCTGATGCGCGAGCTGCTCGACCGGTCCGGCGCCCACCTGTACGTCCTGGTGCGCGCGGACACGCCCGGGCAGGCGGCGGGGCGGGTCCGGGCGGCGATGGAGCGGTACGGGGTGTGGCGGCACGGCGACGAGAGCCGGTTCACCGGGGTGCCCGGCGACCTCGCCCGCCCGTACTTCGGCCTCGGCCACGGTACGTACCGGCGCCTCGCCCGCGACGTGCAGATGATCGTCCACAACGGCGCCTGGTCCAGCTACGCGCTGCCCTACCGGCGGCTCAAGCCGGTCAACGTGCTCGGCACCCAGGAGGTGCTGCGGCTCGCCGCCCGGCACCGCATCAAGCCGGTGCACTACATCTCCTCGCTCGCGGTGTACCCCGGCCGCCCCGGAGAGCACCACTGGCCGGAGGACGCGGCGACCGGCCCCGAGGGCGTGGTGGGCGGATACCGGCAGACCAAGTGGGTCGGCGACCGCATGATGGCACAGGCCCACGAACGGGGCCTGCCCACCTGCGTCTACCGGCCCGGCCAGATCACCGGCGCTCAGACCACCGGCGCCTGCGCCGAGGACACGTTCCTCAACGCCACCCTCAAGGGCTGCGTCCAGCTCGGCGCGGCCCTGGAGTTCGACGTGTTCCTGGAGATGACCCCGGTCGACTACTGCGCCGCGGCGGTCGCGCACATCGCCCTCGGCGGACAGGGCCACGGCACCGCCTTCAACCTGCCGGGCGGCCGTCCGCTCGCCTGGGACCGGCTGGTCGGCCTGCTCGACGAGTGCGGATACCCGCTGCGCAGACTCCCGTACGCCGACTGGTACGCCGCACTGACCCGGGCCGTCGAACGCGGCGAGGAGAACGAACTCGCCCGCTTCCTGCCCCTGTTCGGCTCCGACCAGCCGGCCGAGGACCTGGGCTACCGGGGCAGCCGGCCCGTCTTCGACACCGCCAACCTGCGGGCGGCGCTGGCGGGCTCGGGCATCGCCTGCCTGCCGCCCGGGCGCGAACTCGTCGGCCGCTACCTCGACCACTTCGAAGCCACCTGCTTCCTGCCCGCGCGTGCGGAGAGGACCGCGGAGAGGACAGCCCCGTGACCGGACCCCTGCTGCCGGACGAGCCCAGCGCCGTCCACCTGCTGCGCCGCCACGCCGGCGAACGGCCCGGCCGGACCGCGGTCACCTTCGTCCACGACCACGACGCGGCCGACGGCGCCCGCACCCTCGACTACGCGGCACTCGACGCGGAGGCCCGCCGCGTGGCCTCCTGGCTCCAGGAGCGCTGCGCGCCAGGCGACCGGGTCCTGCTGCTGCACCCGCCGGGCCTGCCCTTCGTCACCGCCTTCCTGGGCTGCCTGTACGCGGGCACCGTCGCGGTCCCCTCGCCGATGCCCGGGCAGTTCCAGTACCAGCAGCGCCGGGTCACCGGCATCGCGCTGGACGCCGGGGTGAGCGTGGCGCTCACCGACACCGGGCAGCTTGACGAGGCGCGCCGCTGGATCGACGCCGAGGGCCTCGACTTCACCGTGGCGGCCAGCGACGGCGCGGACTTCGGCGCCGCCGGCCGCTGGCGCGCCCCCGCGGCCGGCCCCCGCGACCTGGTCATGCTCCAGTACACCTCCGGGTCCACCGGCGACCCCAAGGGCGTCATGGTCGACCACGGAAACCTGCTGCACAATGCCGACAGCCTGCGCCGCGCCCTCGGGCTGACCGAGAAGACCAACTTCGGCGGGTGGATCCCGCTGTACCACGACATGGGCCTGATGGGGCAGTTGCTGCCCAGCCTGTTCCTCGGCAGCAGTTGTGCACTGATGTCGCCGATGGCGTTCCTCAAACGCCCCCACCAGTGGCTCAGCCTCATCGACCGCTACGACGTCGGGTACTCCGCCGCGCCGGACTTCGCCTACGAGCTGTGTGTGCGCCGGGTGACCGACGCCCAGCTCGAACAGCTCGACCTGTCCCGGTGGCGGTTCGCGGCCAACGGCTCGGAGCCGATCCAGCCGTCCACCGTGCGCGACTTCGCCGACCGCTTCGCCGCCGCCGGGTTCCGCGCCGAGGCCCTCGCGCCCTGCTACGGGATGGCCGAGGCGACCGTGTACGTGTCCGGCCTGGCCGGCCGGCGGCCCCGGATCACCGCCGTCGACTCCGAAGCCCTGGAGAAACACGTCCTGCAGCCCCCGCTGCCCGGCGGCGGTGTCCGCGAGCTGGTGGGCTGCGGGAACGTACCGGACTTCGACGTACGGATCGTGGACGAGGCCGGCACGGTGCTGCCCGACGGCACCACGGGCGAGATATGGCTGCGCGGTCCCAGCGTGGCCACGGGTTACTGGGGCCGCCCGGACGCCACCGAGGAGACCTTCGGCGCCCGCACCGCGGACGGCGCGGGTCCGTTCCTGCGCACGGGCGACCTGGGCGCCCTGCAGGACGGTGAGATCTACGTGACCGGGCGCAGCAAGGACCTGCTGATCGTGCACGGCCGCAACCTCTACCCGCAGGACATCGAGCACGCACTGCGGCTGCGGCACCCCGCGCTCGCCACGCTGGCCGGCACCGCGTTCACCGTGTCCGTACCGCAGGAGGAGGTCGTCGTCCTGCACGAGGTCCGCGGCCGGTTCACCGACGAGCAGTACCAGGAGCTGGCCCGGGACATGCGCACCACGGTCTACCAGGAGTTCGGGGTGCGCACGGCCGGCCTGGTCCTGCTCAGGCCCGGGTCCGTCCGCAAGACGACCAGCGGCAAAGTGCAGCGCGCCGAGATGCGGCGGCTGTTCCTCGACGGCGCCCTCACCCCCGTCCACGCCCACCTGGAGGCGGCGGTGGGCGCGCTGGTGCGCCGGGAGGGCGCGTGAGCGGCGGCGCGGCGGACTGGCCCGCCGGCCTGCCGGGCCTCCTGGAGACCGCCATGGACGCTGCCGCCGACGGGCCGTTCCACCCGGCGGCGAGCGCCCGGCTCGACGCCCGGGAGGAGTTCCCCGCCGAGGCCGCCGCGGTCCTCGACGCCTGCGGCATCGCCCGCGCCTACGTGCCGGCCGGACTGGGCGGCGCACCCGGCGGCCTGCCGGAGCTGATCGCGGCGCTGCGCACGGTGGCCCGCCGGGATGTGACCGTCGCCGTCGCGCACGGCAAGACTTTCCTGGGCTCGGTGCCGACCTGGGTGGCCGGCCGGGACGGCCAGCGGCGGGACCTCGCCGCCCGGGTCCTGGACGGCGAGGTGGTGTCCTGGGGGCTGACCGAGCCCGGCCACGGCAGCGACCTGCTGGCCGGCGAGCTGACGGCCGAGCAGGCGCCGGACGGGGGCTGGCGGCTCGACGGCGCCAAGTGGCCGGTCAACAACGCCACCCGCGGCCGGTTCGTCTCGGTGCTGGCCCGTACGGCGCCCGCGGGCGGGCCGCGCGGGTTCAGCGTGTTCCTCATCGACAAGGAAGCGCTGGCGCCGGGCAGTTGGCGGCCCCTGCCCAAGGAGCCCACGCACGGCATCCGGGGCGCTGACATCAGCGGCGTCCGCTTCGAGGGCGCGTACGTCCCCGAAGACGCCTTGACCGGCCGGGCCGGCGAGGGCCTGGACGTCGTGCTGCGCTCCCTCCAACTGACCAGGACCGTGTGCACCTCGCTGTCGCTGGGCGCCGGTGAGCACGCGCTGCGGCTGGCCCACGGGTTCGCGGCCGGGCGCGCCCTGTACGGCACCACCCTGCTGCGGCTCCCGCTGGCCCGCCGGGTGCTCGGGCGGGCCGCGGCCTCGCTCGCGCTCGCCGACGCCGCCTCGCTGCTGGCGGCGCGCTCCGCGCACTGCCTGACCGGGGAGATGAGCGTGGTGTCGGCGGTCGTCAAGGCCGGCGTGCCGGACATCGTCCAGCTCGCGGTCGACGACCTCGCCGAACTCCTCGGCGCCCGCGGCTTCCTGACCGGGCACCACGAGCACGGCCGCTTCCAGAAGCTGGAGCGCGACCACCGGGTGGTGGCCGTCTTCGACGGCAGCACCGCGGTGAACCGCGCCGCGCTGATCGGCCAGTTCCCCGTGCTCGCCCGGCGGATACGCGGCGGCGGGCACGACGGCGCGGGGCTCGCTGCCGCCGTCTCGGCCGGGCCGGTCCCGCCGCTGGACTTCGGGGCACTGCGGCTGGTGAGCCGTACCGGCTGCAGCGTGGTGCAGGCGCTGCCCGCCGTCGCCGGCCGGATCGCCGCGCTCGCCGCCGCCGGCACCGTGCCGGGGCGGGTCCACGACCTGGCCGGTGCGCTGACCGAGGAGACAGCGGCGGTCGCGGACGCCATGGCGGCCCTGCGGCCGGCCGGCCGCGACGCGCCCCCCGAGGCATTCGAGACCGCCCGCCGCTACGAACGGTGCTACGCGGGCGCCGCGGCTGCCCACCTCCTGCTCGCGGACCCCGGGGACCAGCGGCGCGTCACCCTCCTGACCGCCGCCCTCGAACGGGCCCTGGAACTCCTGCGGCCGGGCCACGAGGCACCGCAGGAGGCGTACGAGCCGGCGGTGGCGGTGCTCGCCGGGCCGGCGAGGGAGCTGATCGCATGACCCCGGCGAACACGGCGGGCGAGCCCGTACCGCGGCCGGCGGCCGGGCCGGCAGGCGGCGAGGACGCCGACCGCCTGGAGAAGCTCTTCGCGGACGCCGGCGACCCGGGGAACCCGGCCGGCCGCGCCGCGGTCCTGGCCGCCGACGAACGCGGCGAGATGCTCCGGGCCGGCGAGGAGCTGCTGACCGCGTACGGGCTGAACGCCCACTTCGTCCCCGTCGAGCTGGGTGGCCGCCTCGCCCGCCTCGACGACCTCGTCCGCGTCATGCGGGCCGTCTACCGGCGCGACCCGTGCCTGGGCCTCGGCTACGGCGCCGGCTCCTTCATGGCCGCCGTCAACGTGTGGACGGCCGGCGGCGCCGGGCAGCGCGCCTTCCTCGCCCGGCGGCTGCTGTCCGGCGCCCGGGCGGCCTGCGCGTACCACGAGCTCGACCACGGCAACGACCTCACCCGGGCCGGCCTCACCGCCCTGCCGGGACCCGACGGGCGGCTGCGCCTGAACGGGCGCAAGGAGGTCGTGGCCAACCTGCGGCGGGCCGAGACCATGGTGCTCTTCGCCCGTACCGACCCGGCCCAGGGCGGTCGCAGCCACTCCCAGTTGCTGCTGGACGCCGGGGACCTGCCCGCCGGCGCCGTGAGGCACCTGGACCGGTTCGCCACCGTGGGCATGCGCGGCGTGCAGCTCGGCGGCGTCGAGTTCACCGACTGCCCGGTGCCCGACGGCAGCGTCGTCGGGCACCCGGGGCAGGGCGTGGAGACCGCCCTGCGCTCGTTCCAGCTCACCCGCATCGCCCTGCCCGGCATGACGATCGGCCTGCTCGACACCGCCCTGCGCACCGCCCTGCGCGGCAGCCGCGGACGCGCCCTCTACGGTGCCCGTGCGGCGGATCTGCCGCTGTCCCGGTCGGTCCTGACGGAGGTCTTCGCCGACCTGCTGCTGACGGACACCTTCACCATGGTCGCCGCCCGGGCCGCGCACACCGCGCCGGCCCAGGCGGGCGTCTGCGCGAGCGCCGTCAAGGCCCTCGTGCCGACGGTCCTGATCCGCGCCGTGAGCCGCCTGTCGGAGCTGCTCGGCTCGCAGTTCTACCTGCGCGACGGCGAACAGCCGCTCTTCCAGAAGCTGCTGCGCGACGTACAGCCGTCGGCCTTCGGGCACGCCTCCCGGGTCTCCTGCCTGTCCGCGCTGCTCCCGCAACTGCCGCTCACCGCGCGCCGCGGCTGGCGGTCCGGTACCGCCGCCGCGCTGCCCGTGGACACCTTCCGCGCCGACCGGCCGCTGCCCGCGCTGTCCTTCGACGACCTCGCGGTCTCGGCCGGCGGGCGCGACCCGCTGGCCCGCTCGCTCGTCACCGCCGCCGGGGCCGCGGACGCGGACGACCCGCTCGCCCCCGCCGGCCGCGCCTGGTGCGCGGAGCTGACGGCGCTGGCCGACGAGGCGGCCGGCCTCGCCCCCGCCCTCATCGGGCCCGACGCGCCCCCGTACGCCTTCGGTCTGGCCACGCGCTGGACCGGTGTCCTGGCCGCGTCGGCGTGCCTGAACACCTGGTGGTGCCGCCCGGAGGAGACCGCCCCCGGCGCCGCGGACCCGGCCGTCCCGCTCGCCCTGCTGCACCGGCTCGGCGCCCACCTGGACCACCACCGCGAGCCCCTGCCGCGCCGTCTCGCCGAACCGCTGCACGCCGAACTCCTCCGGCGCCTCGACGCCGGCCTCACCTTCGACCTCGACTGCCGCCCCACCGGGGCCTGAACCGTCCCCAGGAGGAACCGTGTCAGAACTCACCACCGAGACCTCGCAGTCGGCCGCCGCCGAGGTCGTCGAATGGCTCCGCGGCCGGGTGGCGGCCCAGACCGGCCGCCAGGCGGCGGAGATCGACCCCGGCGTCCCGCTCAGCGACTACGGCCTGGACTCGGTGTACCTGTTCGGTCTCTCCGCCGAGATCGAGGACCACTACGGCATCGAGGTGGAGCCGACGATCATGTGGGACAACACCTCCCTCGCCCCGCTGGCCGAGGCCCTTGTGCCGCTGATCGCCGCGCGCTGAACCGCCGCTGAACCGCCCGCCCCCGCACATCCCGCCACCACGCCAGGAGTAGCCGCGATGACCGCCGTCCTGCCCGACTTCCCGATGCCGCGTGAGCATCCGCTCGACCCCCCGCCCCAGTACCGCGCGCTCAGCGCCGAACGCCCGGTCTTCCAGGTGCGTACGCCCCGCGGGGACACCGCCTGGGTCGTCACCCGCCACGAGGACGTACGGGCCGTGCTGACCGACCGCGCCTTCAGCTCGGATCCCCGTACGCCAGGATTCCCCACCTACGTCACCGGGGACGTGCCCCCGCCGCCGGGGTTCTTCATGCAGGCCGACCCGCCGGACCACGGACGGCTGCGCCGTACCGTGACCCGCGAGTTCCTGATCAACCAGATGGAAGCGCTGCGGCCCACGATGCGCCGCATCCTCGACGACCTGGTCGACCGCATGACCGCCGACGACCGCGCGTCGGGCGACCTGGTCCGGGAGTTCGCGCTGCCCATGGCCGCCATGACGATCTGCGAGATCCTCGGCGTCCCCTTCGAGGACCACGTGCTGTTCGTGTCGCTCACCGACACCGTCCTGGACCGTTCCAGCACCCCCGAGCAGGCGGTGCAGGCGGCAGGCGAGCTGATGGGCTACTTCGACCGGCTGGTCACCGCCAAGGAGAAGGAGCCGTCCGAGGACCTGTTCGGCCGTATGGTCGCCCGGTCCGCCGACGGCGGCCTCACCCACGAGGAACTCGTCGGCATGGCCGCCCTGCTGCTGCTCGGCGGCTACGACACCATGGCCCAGATGATCGGCATCGGCACGGTCACCCTCTTCGAACACCCCGATCAGCTTGAGGCGTTGCGGCACGACGACGCGCTGCTGCCGGGCGCGGTCGAGGAGATGCTGCGGTACCTGTCCATCAACCACGCGGGGCTGCCCCGCGGCGTCACCGAGGACGTGCTCGTCGGCGGTCAGCAGATCCGGGCCGGGGACGGCGTCCTGGTGATGCTGAACGCCGCCAACCGCGACCAGGACGTCTTCGAGGACGCCGACAGGTTCGACATCCACCGCGTGAACAACAGCAAGCACCTCGCCTTCGGCCACGGCTTCCACAAGTGCGTCGGAGCGACGCTCGCCCGCGTCGAACTCACCGAGGTCTTCGGCGGCCTGCTCCGGCGGCTGCCCGGGCTGCGCCCGACCCGCCCCCTCGACGAACTGCCGTTCCGCCACGACATGGTGCTCTACGGCGTCCGTGAACTCCCCGTCACCTGGTGACCCCGCCCGCGCCGACCCCCGCCTGACGAATGGACCGTTCATGACCGCTTGTCCGCACGCCGCCGACGCCCTGTTCACCCCCGAGTTCGTCGCCGACCCCTACGCGGCGTACGCCGGGCTGCGCGAGGAGGGCCGGGCGCACCGGGTGACCCTGCCCGGCGGCGTCGAGGCCTGGCTGCTCACCTCGTACGACGACTGCCGCCGCGCCTTCCTCGACAACGACTCCTACTCCAAGGACATGGCCGGCACCTGGACGGCCTTCCAGGAGCAGCGTGTCCCGATCACCGGTGACGTAGTGATCGGGATGGGCGACCACATGCTGGTCTCGGACCCGCCCCGCCACACCCGGCTGAAGGCCCTGATCTCCAAGGCCTTCACGCCGCGCCGCATCGAGGCCCTCGCCCCGGGCATCGAGGCGACCGCGACCGGCCTGCTCGACGGCCTGCTGCGGCGGCGGGGCGAGGACTCCGGCCGCGCCGACCTCACTACCGAGTTCGCCGCGCTGCTGCCGATGGAGGTCGTCCGGCAACTGCTGGACGTGCCCGCCGAGGACGGGGAGCGGCTGCGGCACGCCGTGGAAGCGGTGATGAGCAACGACGAGGACAGCCGGGACGCGGCCATGGCCGCCTTCCAGGAGGTCCACGACACCCTGCGCACCCTCGTGGCGCGCAAGCGCACCGAGGCCGGCGACGACCTGACCTCGGCGCTCGTCAGCGCCCGCGACGAGGACGACCGGCTCAGCGAAAACGAACTCGTCTCGATGCTGGCGCTGCTGCTCTCCGCCGGCCACGAGACCACCGTCAACCTGCTCGGCAGCACGGTCCTGGCGCTGCTGCGCCACCCCGGTCAACTCGCCCTGCTCCAGCGGGAGCCCGGGCGGTGGGCGGACGCGGTGGAGGAGGTGCTGCGCTGGGACGGCCCCATCCAGAACGCCCTCTGGCGCTTCACCCGCAAGCCGGTCGCGGTCGGGGACGTCACCATCCCGGCGGGCGAGGCGGTGGCGCTGAGCGTGGCCGCGGCCGACCGGGACCCGGACCGCTACCCGGGCGGGGAGTCGTTCGACGTCACCCGCGGCGAGCGCTCGCACCTGGCCTTCGGCCACGGCATCCACCACTGCCTGGGGGCGCCGCTGGCCCGCCTGGAGGCGCGCATCGCCGTTCCCCTGGTGTTCGCGAAACTGCCCGGCCTGGCCCTGGACGGTGAGCCGTCCTACCGTCCGTCCACCGTCTCCCGGGCCCTTTCCTCCCTCCCGGTGACCTTCAGGAACGTAGGCTGATCGGCGTGAAGATTCTCGGCCTGTGCGGAAGTCTGCGCTCCGGGTCGTTCAACGCGTCCGTGCTGCGCACCGCGGTGGACATGACCGTCGCCCCGCGGGAACTCGTCGTCTGGCCGGACCTGGGCCGCCTGCCCTTCTTCAACGCCGACGTCGAGCAGACGGCGCTGCCCGGCATCGTGGCAGACCTGCGCGCCGCGGTCGGCGCGTGCGACGGGGTGCTCATCGTGACCCCCGAGTATGCGCACGGCACCTCCGGCGTGCTGAAGAACGCGCTGGAGTGGATGGTCGGCGGCGGCGAGATCGCGGCGAAGCCGGTGGCCCTGGTCAGCGCGTCCACCGCGATCACCGGCGGCGACAACGCCCGGGCCTGGGTGTCGCAGACCCTCACCGTGATGGGGGCCCAGGTGATCCCGCAGGACCTCCGCATCCCGATCGCCACCCGGAAGATCAACGACGGCAGGCTCACGGACGAGCCGACCGTCGCCGCCCTGCGCGACCTCCTCGACGACCTCGCCGACGCCGCGGTCAAGGCCCGGGAGGAGAACGACACCTACGCCTAATGGGACTTGCCGGGTCGGTGAGACTCGGTGCCGTAGCCGCCAGCAGGTGAGCACTTTCTTCGCCGGAAGCATCCGACTTCTGTGGTCAGACCGTGCCCCTGCTGGTCGGCCGGGAGGCCAGACCGTTGATGGGGTGGCGTGCCTGCCCCATGGGGCGTGAGCACTGGATCCATTAGGCCGCGTGCCGCGCCTTCCGCAGGCTGCAGAGGAAGCGAAGTTCCTGACCAGGAGGACGAGTTGCTGCTGATCGGCGATGACTGGGCCGAAGACCACCATGACGTCGAGGTCCAG
>NZ_JCANSZ010000033.1:0-87576 GCF_059570535.1 Streptomyces sp. CNP082 | reverse complement strand
ACCCGCCCACACAACCTGTACCTGTGTGTGCTGGTGTTGGGGGTGTGGGGGATAGTTTCATAGTGTTTCGGTGGTCATAGCGTTGGGGAAACGCCCGGTCTCATTCCGAACCCGGAAGCTAAGCCCGACCGCGCCGATGGTACTGCATGGGGGACCGTGTGGGAGAGTAGGTCACCGCCGAACAATTCGTTCATGAAAGCCGCCCCGAATGCTTCGGGGCGGCTTTCGTGCGTTACGGTGGCCGATATGAGTGGCCGTGCGCACCTGATGTGGGACCAGGCAGTCACCGCGTACGATTTCGGTCCCGAACACCCCATGGATCCCGTTCGGTTGGCGTTGACCATGCGCCTCGTCGAGGAGCTGGGGATCGACAAGGCCGTCGACATCGTCGCGGCTCCCGCGGCCGGCGACTCGACGCTGCGGCTTGTGCACCGGCAGGACTACATCGACGCCGTACAGCAGGCGTCCACGGCGCCGGAGTCGGCTGACCCCACGTACGGGCTGGGGACGACGGACGATCCGGCGTTCGTGGGGATGCATGAGGCGTCGGCCTTGATCGCCGGGCAGTCCGTGGCGGCGGCGGAGGCCGTGTGGGAGGGGCGGGCTGCGCATGCCGTGAACTTTGCCGGTGGGCTGCATCATGCGATGCCCGGGGCCGCTTCGGGGTTCTGTGTCTACAACGATGCGGCGTTGGCCATCGCGCGGTTGCTGGAGTTGGGCGTAGAGCGGGTGGCGTACGTGGACGTGGACGTGCATCACGGTGACGGCGTACAGGCGGCGTTCTGGGATGACCCGCGGGTGCTGACCGTTTCCGTCCACGAGCACCCCAGCACGCTCTTCCCGCAGACCGGTTGGCCCGAGGAGACCGGCGGGGCCGGGGCCGAGGGGCATGCGGTGAACGTGGCGCTGCCGGCCGGGACCGGGGATGCGGGGTGGCTGCGGGCGTTCCATGCCGTCGTGCCGGAGCTGATGGGGGCGTGGGGGCCCCAGGTGCTCGTGTCGCAGCATGGGGCTGATACGCACGCCGAGGACCCGCTGGCGCACCTCGCCGTCAGTCTGGACGCGCAGCGTGCGGTGATGGAGACCTGCCACGCCCTGGCGCACGAGCACGCGGACGGGCGGTGGCTGGCCCTCGGCGGGGGCGGGTACGCCGTCGTGGACGTCGTGCCGCGCTCCTGGGCCCACCTCTGTGCCGTCGCCGCCGGCTCCCCCCTTCCCGGAGACACCCGTGTGCCCGAGAGCTGGCGGGCCGAGGCGCTGCGGCGGACCGGGCAGCAGGCCCCGTACCGGATGACGGACGGGCGTGACGCCTCCTGGGCGGACTGGGAGGCGGGGTTCGACCCGGCTTCGCCGCTGGACCGAGCGGTGCGTGCCGCGCGGCGGACGGTGTTCCCGGCGCACGGGCTGCTGCCCTGAGGGAACTTCTGCTTTCTTGTGGGCGAAATATTCGTGAAGGCGCCCGTTCCGCCCGTATGGGCGGCCAGAGTGGGTCGGGTGTTGACCGACGTACCTCTCTTGCGTACGCATTTGCTGGCGACGGGAATCGCCGGGTCGGTGGCGACGAGGCGCGATAAGAGCCTTTGCAGATATCAGCAGTTCGCTGCCCGCGATCCGCGGGTGCTGCTCGGCCTCGAACCGGAGCGGGACTGGTCGGTGGCCGAGTTGCTGCGGCTGATGGCCGAACGCTGCGGTACGAGCGGTGATCCGGGCCGGATCTCGGGCACGGAGGTCATCGATCCGGACCGTACGATCGCCGCCCTGCACGCCTTCGCGGAGCGGCTGCGGGACGCCGCGCGCGACGGGGAGGCGGTGCTGTTCGGGACCGGCCACCCCGACCGCCTCCTTGGCTTCTACGCCCCCTTGGCTGCGGCGCTCTCGGCGGCTGGGTGCGTTGTCCTCACCCCCGGTGAGGGCAGAGATGTCGACATAACGACCCGATTTGGCGTACGTACATACCGCCTCAACTACCCCGAGAGTGTCGCTGTTCTGGGCGACTCAGACCCCTGTGACCCGCCCGCGACCAGGGGGGTCCATACTCACTCTCCGCTTCCCCTGCGTGCGGCACTCGGTGCCGCCGCCGCCGTGGGCGGGCCGCTGCCGGAGCTGGTGGTGGGGGACCACGGATGGGCCTGCGGGGCTGGTCAGTTGGGCATCGAGGCCATGGGTCTGGCGGACGCCGACGACCCTGCACCCTTCGTCGCCCAGGCGGAGGGCCGCGTGTCCGTTGTGGTGCCTCTTGATGACTCTGCGCAACCGGACAGCTACGGGCCGGTGGCCGGTTACGTGCTCAACCACGCCCGTCTGGCACCGTAGCCATGCGATCGCTACTCCTCTTCCCCACTTGCATCACCCGCCCCTAATCTGGGGAGGAGCGCGCATGCGAGGAGGAGGCACCGGAGGGGAAGCCGGTGTCCGTCATGTGCGGAAGGTTCAGGTGTGTCATGGCTGCAAGCGATAAGCCTCTCAACGAGGTTGTGTTCCTGACCGTGGCTGAAGTAGCCGCGGTGATGCGAGTGTCCAAGATGACCGTGTACCGCTTGGTGCACAGCGGCCATCTGCCGGCGATCCGGGTGGGGAGGTCCTTCCGGGTGCCGGAGCAGGCCGTGCACGAATACCTCCGCGAGTCGTATGTGGGGGTGGAGTCCGCCTGACGGGTCCGATCGGTTGCGCACCCTCGATTACGTCAATCCTGTTCGCCCGGGTAGGCTTGGGCCCCTGTAAAGACGTGTGGGCCCTTGCCCGCCCACCCCGACGGAGAGAAGTGAGCGAGGGTACCCGTGGGCTCTGTGATCAAGAAGCGGCGTAAGCGGATGGCCAAGAAGAAGCACCGCAAGCTGCTGAAGCGCACGCGAGTGCAGCGCCGCAACAAGAAGTAAGCGGCAGCCCGCACCCGTACCGCCGTCCATCCGCCTTTTCCGGCGGCTGGGCGGCGGTTGTGCGTTCTGCTGCGGGTACGGTGGGGCGAGCGTGCGGGAAGGCAGGCTGAGAAGGGCCGGCGGGGAGAGGGAGGCGAGGCCAGTGGGCAGGACCGTGCTCGTCACCGGCGTCGCCCGCCCCCTCGTCGGGCGCCTGGTCCGCCGGCTGCTGCGGGAGCCGGACGTCGACCGCGTCGTCGGCGTCGACGCGCGTGCGCCCGAGCACCAGCTCGGCGGCGCCGTATTCGTCCCCGCGGACATCCGGCAGCCCGTACTCGGCCGCATCCTCGTCGAGCACGACGTCGACACCGTGATGCACATGGATGTCACCGGCACCCCGCTCGCCCGCGGCGGCCGGGCGGCGGTCAAGGAGAACAACGTCATCGGGTCCATGCAACTCCTCGGCGCCTGCCAGCAGGCGCCGCGCGTGCGGCGGCTCGTCGTCAAGTCCACCACCAGCGTCTACGGGTCGGCGCCCCGCGATCCCGCCGTGTTCACCGAGAACACGCCGCCCGAGGCGCTGCCCAGCGGCGGCTTCGCGAAGGACGCGGTGGAGGTCGAGGGGTACGTGCGCGGGTTCGCCCGGCGCCGCCCGGACGTCGCCGTGTGCGTGCTGCGGTTCGCCAACATCCTCGGTCCGCGCGTGGACACGCCGCTCGCCGAGTATCTGGCGCTGCCCGCGCTGCCGACCGTCCTCGGCTACGACCCGCGGCTCCAGTTCGTCCACGAGGACGACGTCATCGACGTGCTGCTGCTCGCGGCCGGCGAGCCGCGCCGCGGCACGATCAACAGCGGCACGTTCAACATCGCCGGCGAGGGCGTGCTGCTGCTGTCCCAGGCCGCCCGGCGGCTCGGCCGCCCCACGGTCCCGGTGCCGCTGCCCGCTGTGACGTGGGTCGGCTCGGCGCTGCGCGCCGCGGGGATGACGGACTTCTCGCCGGAGCAGATCCGGCTGCTGACCCACGGCCGGGTCGTGGAGACGGCGCAGATGCGCGAACTGCTGGGCTTCACGCCCGAGTACTCGACGGCGGGAACGTTCGCCGACTTCGCCGCCGGGCGGGCGGCGGGGCTGCTGCCGCCGCGTGAGGTGCGGCGGGCGGTGGACGCGGTCGGCGGGCTGCTGGGGGTGCCGCGGGCGCGGACCGGGGAGCAGGTGGACGGCGTGGCGAAGGAGCCGGTGCACGATGGCTGACGCGAAGGTCATCCCGTTCGACGACGACCGCTCCCGCGGTGGCGGCAAGCCGCGGCGCCGGCCGGGCGCCGGCCGACCGCGGCGCGCGGACGGCGGCGGTGCCGCGGGCCCGGAGGCGGCGCTCTCGGCGCTGCCCGGCGGGCAGGGGGCCGCGGACGGCGGGGGCGAGGAACGTACGGACGCCGCAGGAGACCCCGGAGACCCCGGAGACCCCGGAAACCCTGGAGTCCCAGGAGACGCGGGGGGTGCGGGCGGCGCCGCGTCGTCGGCCCGTACGGCACCGCCGGGCTCCGACGCCGCCGACGCCGCCGACGCGGTCGCCGCGGCGCTGCAGAGCGCCCTCCTGGGCGCGCTCCCGCGGCTCCTCGGCGGCGACTGGGAGCGCAGGGCCGCCGACGCGCTGAGCTTCCTGCGGCGGCGGCTGACGGGCGACTACGAGGTCGACGAGTTCGGCTACGACGCGGAGCTCACCGACCAGGTCCTCGTGCCGCTCTTCCGGCCGGTCTTCGAGAAGTACTTCCGGGTGACGGTCAAGGGCGTCGAGAACATCCCGGACACCGGCGGCGCGCTCGTCGTCTGCAACCACTCCGGGACGCTGCCCTGGGACGGGCTGATGGCCCAGGTCGCCGTCCACGACCACCACCCCGCCGACCGCCATCTGCGGCTGCTCGCGGCCGACCTGGTGTTCATGCTCCCGTTCGTCAACCAGCTTGCCCGCAAGGGCGGGCACACGCTGGCCTGCGCGGACGACGCGGCGCGGCTGCTCGCGCGGGGCGAGGTGGTCGGGGTGATGCCGGAGGGGTTCAAGGGCCTGGGCAAGCCGTTCGCCGAGCGCTACAAGCTCCAGCGCTTCGGCCGCGGCGGTTTCGTCTCGACGGCGCTGCGGGCGCGGGTGCCGATCGTGCCGTGCTCGATCGTCGGGGCGGAGGAGATCTATCCGATGATCGGCAATGCCAAGACGGTGGCGCGGCTGCTGGGGCTGCCGTACTTCCCGGTGACGCCGACGTTCCCGTGGCTGGGCGCGCTCGGGGCCGTACCACTGCCGACGAAGTGGACGATCGAGTTCGGGGAGCCGGTCCTCACGGACGGCTATCCGCCGGAGGCGGCGGACGACCCCATGCTGATGTTCAACCTGACCGACCAGGTGCGCGAGACGATCCAGCACACGCTGTACAAGCTGCTCGTCGAGCGGCGGTCGGTCTTCTTCTGACCCGTACCCGCCACTCCCCGCTACTCCTCTTCCTCGCTGCCGAAGTCGAGGCCCAGGTCGGGCAGCGGCAGCAGGGGCGGGAGGGTGATCTCCGGGCTCTTGGTGGGCTCCTCCGTGGGCGTGGAGCTGCTGCCGCCGGTCTCCTGCCCGTCCGTCTCGTCGTCGGGCAGGACGCCGCCGATCAGGCCGTCCTCGCCGATCAGCCCGCCCTCCTCGGTGGCGCTGGGCTTCGGCTCGCCGTCGTCGCCGACCTCGCCGCCGGCCGTCGCGGTGGACGACGGGGCGGGCTCGGCCGGGTCGGTGTCGGTGCTGCTGCCGCCGCTGCTCGCGGTGCCCGGCGCACTGCCGCTGGGGGAGGAGAACTCCTCCGGGCCCGGCAGCAGCAAGGACAGCGGGGCGACGTCCTGCTTTATGGCGTCGAACACGGAGCTGACCTCGTCGCCCAGCTCGACCAGCTCGGCGGGCAACTGCTCGCGCAACTGCTGCCAACTGCGCTCGTTCTTCTGCGAGAAGGAGGAGAGGGTCTGCATGGGGCCGAGCTCGCCGTCCTCGTCGTACGCGCCGCGCAGCAGCTTGCGGCCTTCGCCGGCGTCGTGCCGTACGTTGTCGAGGGCTTCACGGACCTCGTTCATCGACTCCGCGTCGAGCTCGCCGGCGCGCCCGCGCTCCATGAGGCGCCGCGCCTCGTTCAGCCGCGTGGACGCCTGGTCGAGATAGATGCGGCCGCGCTCGGTGTCGTCGTCGGCCATGCCGCGGCGCAGGTCTTCCATGCCGCGCTTGAGGGGGTAGAGCGTGTCGCCCGGGAGGGCGTTGGAGCTGACCGCGGCGGCGGCGCTGAACGCGCCGGCGGCGACGCCGACACTGACGCCGCCGATGGCCACGCCGCGGGAGAGGCGGGAGCGCGGGCGCAGCCGGGACAGCGGGCCGGCCGCGCGGTGGGCGCCGCGCTTGCGGGGCGCGGGGATCAGGGGGGCTTCGGTGGACTCCGCGGTGTCCTCGGCGAGCATCGCCTCCATGGCCGCGATGAGCCGGGTCCGCTGGGCGGTCTTCACCTCGGGGTCGAGGGTCGGACCGGGCACCGAGGCGAGCTGCCCCACGAGGGCCAGGAGCCGCGCCTGCTCGGGGTCTGCCGCCAGCGCGTCCGCCTGCTGCGCCCGAGACTCCTCATCAAGGGCCTGGGCGAAGGCGTTCGCCCGCCGGTGTGCCGATACGGATCCGATCACGGGCGGCACCTCCTGTCGACTCGGGGTCTCTGTGTGGGACTCCCTATCCCGCCCTCAGCGTTGTACTCCTTGACCCATTTCACTCGAAGGAGTGAGCCAAGGTGGACAGGCCGTGGCCGGAGAAGCCCTGCTACCCGCTCAACGACGGGCAGGGCAGTCGGGTTACGCGGTGGCGTTGATACTACTTCGGTCGGCGGAGTTACCCCGGGTATCGCAACAGGCAAGGGAGACCACTCCCCGTCAGCGGGCGTCGTCCGGCAGCAGCCGGGCCAGGGTGCGCACCGCCCGGTACTGCAGCGTCTTGATCGCGCCTTCGTTCTTGCCCATCACCTTGGCGGTCTCGGCGACCGACAGGCCCTGCAGGAAGCGGAGGGTCACGCACTCCTGCTGCTGCGGGTTGAGCTTGCGCACGGTCTCCAGCAGCGCGGTGTTGGACAGCGACTCCAGTACGGAGTCCTCGGGGCTGCGCTCGGTCTCGCTGGGATCCAGCATCTCGCCGGTGGTGACCTCCAGGCGGAACCGGCTCGACTTGAAGTGGTCCGCGACCAGATTGCGCGCGATCGTCACCAGCCAGGCGCCGAAGTCGCGGCCCTGCCAGGTGAACGTGCCGATGCGGCGCAGGGCGCGCAGGAAGGTCTCCGAGGTGAGGTCCTCGGCCGTCGCCCGGCCGCCGACGCGGTAGTAGATGTAGCGGTAGACGGTGTCGGCGTACTGGTCGTAGAGCCGGCCGAATGCCTCGGTCTCGCCGGACTGGGCACGCTCGACCAGGTCCATCATGCGGCGGCTGTCGCCGGTCGAGGGCTGCGGCTGCCTGGTCTGCCGCCCGCTGCGCTCGCGGGTGCCCGCGCCGCCGGCCTGCCGGCGCCTGCTGCCGACCGCGGCGCTGCCGTCGGTGAGGGCGTAGGCGGGGCCTGCGGCCACCGGGCCGGCGGCGGGACTGGCGGCGGGGCCGGCGACGGCCAGGGCGGGCGAGAAGAGGCGCAGTTGCTCGATTACCTGCGCGCGCAGCGTAGCCAGACCTGAGGCGTCAACCCCGACGTATGGGTACACGGGACTCCCAGAGGCAGTGCTTCCATCACGTTCAGTGCGGGACCGTTGACCGACGTAGGTATGCGCGGGCACCGGATTGCGTCTGAGGAGAATAACGCTTCGTGTCGGGCGCGCTACCTCCAGTTGCTCAAATCACCGTTTCCGTCCGATCCATAGCCTATTGACGACTTCTCAAGTATCGGCCGTCGGATTGAGTTTGATCGGTAAGTGACACGAACTGCCTGGTTCACGGGCGTGTTGTGTGTTTCCCGGAGGAATCGGTCACAGGTACGCTGTCGGCGCCCGGTTGACGGCGGGGCCTGGGGTGTCGGCCGGGAGTGGTGCAAGTGCGCCCGATTCAGCGGCGGCGGCGCTGCAGGGCGACCGCCGCGGCGGCGCCGCCGGCCACCGCGCCGACGCCCGCCGCGGCCGGGATGCCGACCCGCGCCGCCTTGCGGCCCGTACGGTAGTCGCGCAGCCGCCAGCCGTGCTCGCGCGCGTGCTTGCGCAGCCGCGCGTCGGGGTTGATCGCGTACGGGTGGCCGACGAGGGAGAGCATCGGGATGTCGTTGGCCGAGTCGCTGTACGCGGCGCAGCGCGCCAGCTCCAGCGTCTCCGCGGCGGCCAGGGCGCGTACGGCCTCGGCCTTGGCGGGGCCGTGCAGCACTTCGCCGACGAGCCGGCCCGTGTAGACGCCGCCGACGGATTCGGCGACGGTGCCCAGCGCTCCGGTCAGACCGAGCCGGCGGGCGATGATCGTCGCGGTCTCCACGGGGGCCGCGGTGACGAGCCACACCTTCTGGCCGGCGTCGAGGTGTGCCTGTGCCAGCGCGCGGGTGCCGGGCCAGATGCGCTCGGCCATGTACTCGTCGTAGATCTCCTCGCCCATCTCCATGAGGTCGGCGACGCGATGGCCCTGCACGATGGAGAGCGCGCTGGACTGTGCGTCCTCCATGTGCCCGGAGTGCTCGGCGCCGGCGAGGCGGAAGTACGCCTGCTGCCAGGCGAACCGGGCGAGGTCGCGGGTGCGGAAGAACTTGCGCTTGTACAGTCCGCGGCCGAAGTGGTAGAGCGCGGCGCCCTGCATGATCGTGTTGTCGAGGTCGAAGAAGGCCGCCGCGTGCACGTCGCCGTGCACGGGGAAGGCCGGTTCCGCTTCCTCTTCCGCCGCCCCGCCGACCGCCGGGGCGCCTTCCGCGAGCGCGGCTTCGGCCTCCGCCTGCGTGGCGTGCTCCAGTTCCTGTGACGTCTTGCGCGCCGCCTCTGCCGCGGCCTCGCCGGCGGCGACGCTGCGCGCGGTCGCGCGGCGTCTGCGGCTGAGCCATCCGAATGCGGCCATGCCGATGAGCATAACGGTGTGAGGGGGGTCAACCGGTGTCGTGGGGCCGGGCCTCCGCGGGCGCGGGCGTGAACTTCCCGGCGCTTTCTACCCGGCTCTGCGCGTGTGCCGCCTGGCCGTGTTCGTTCTGCGCCCGCTTCGCCTCCGTTTCTGCTCACTTGCGGGCGGCTCCGGATGCGCGTGCGGGGCGGCACAATCGATGACATGAGCCTGTTGCGACGTAGGACCGCCGCCTCCGCGCCCGCCCCCGCCGACCGGACCGTGACCCTCATCGGCAAGCCCGGCTGCCATCTGTGCGATGAGGCGCGCGAGGTGGTCGTCTCCGTCTGTGCGGAGCTGGGTGCCGGCTGGCAGGAGAAGGACATCACGCAGGACGAGGAGCTGTACCGGCGCTACTGGGAGCAGATCCCGGTGGTCCTCGTGGACGGTGAGCAGCACGACTTCTGGCGGGTCGACCCGGACAGACTGCGCAGGGCGCTGCGGTCGTGAGCCACATGGTGACGCCCGTCACTTTGCCCGGACAAAGCGGACACTATCTTTGTGCACGCGTTCACAAAGGCATAGCCTTCTCCCATCAGTGCGGTTTCGCCCCGGCGGGCCGTACGCGGCACCGCGCTAGCGTCAGGAGCACTGTGGCAACTGGCCGAACTCACCGAACGGCGACCCGAAGCCGAGGGATCCCCGAGGCCACCGTCGCCCGGCTTCCGCTCTATCTGCGGGCCCTCACGGCGCTTTCCGAGCGCTCCGTGCCCACGGTCTCCTCCGAGGAACTGGCCGCCGCCGCCGGCGTCAACTCGGCGAAGCTGCGCAAGGACTTCTCGTACCTCGGCTCCTACGGCACCCGCGGCGTCGGCTACGACGTCGAGTACCTCGTCTACCAGATCTCCCGCGAGCTGGGCCTGACCCAGGACTGGCCCGTGGTCATCGTCGGCATCGGTAACCTCGGCGCCGCCCTCGCCGGCTACGGCGGCTTCGCCTCCCGCGGCTTCCGCGTCGCCGGGCTCATCGACGCCGACCGGGCCATGACCGGCAAGCAGGTCGCGGGCCTGACCGTGCGGCACACCGAAGAACTGGAGCCGCTGATCAAGGAGAGCGGTGTCTCCATCGGCGTCATCGCCACCCCGGCGGGCGCCGCGCAGGCCGTCTGCGACCGGCTGGTGGAGGCGGGCGTCACCTCGATCCTCAACTTCGCGCCGACCGTGCTGAACGTCCCCGACGGCGTCGACGTGCGCAAGGTCGACCTGTCGATAGAGCTGCAGATCCTCGCCTTCCACGAGCAGCGCAAGGCCGGTGAGGAGGCCGAGCTGCGCGAGGCGGAGGCCGCCGCGGCGCAGGGCGGTGCGCGCGGGGCGGCGGCTCCCGCCGCCGTGAAGAAGCGCACCGGGCAGGGGCCCGACGGGGACGTGCCCGCCGTGATGCCCGCATGAGTGTCCTCGTCGTCGGCCTCAGTCACCGCAGTGCGCCCGTGAGCGTGCTGGAGCGGGCCTCGCTCGCGCCGGACGCGCGCGCGAAGCTGCTCGCGGACGCGGTGGCCGCGGCTGCGGTCACCGAGGCGGCGGTGCTGGCCACGTGCAACCGGATCGAGCTGTACGCGGCGGTGGACAAGTTCCACGCGGGCGTCGCCGAGCTGTCGACGCTGCTGGCGCAGCACGCGGGCGCGAGCCTGGAGGAGCTGACGCCGCACCTGTACGTGCACTACGAGGACCGCGCCGTGCACCACCTGTTCACGGTGGGCTGCGGGCTGGACTCCATGGTCGTCGGCGAGGGGCAGATCCTCGGGCAGATCAAGGAGTCGCTGGCGCTCGGGCAGCAACTGAACACCGCGGGCCGGACGCTGAACGATCTCTTCCAGCAGGCGCTGCGGGTCGGCAAGCGGGCGCACAGCGAGACGGGGATCGACAAGGCGGGGCAGTCGCTGGTGTCGTTCGGCCTCGCGCAGCTCGCGGCGGGCGCGCCCGTGGGCGAGTGGGTGGCGGGGCGCCGTGCGCTGGTGATCGGCGCGGGGTCGATGTCGTCGCTGGCGGCGACGACGCTGGCGCGGGCCGGGGCGGCGGAGCTGGTGATTGCCAACCGCACGTACGAGCGCGCGGAGCGCCTGGCGGCGGGCCTGAGCGGGTCGCCTCCGGCGGGGGCGGCCGGTTCGGCTGGGGCGATCCCGGCGCAGCCGTCCCGCGCGACGGAGGGACCGGTGGCCCGTGCGGTGCGGGTGGAGGACATCGCGGACGAGTTGGTGGCCGCGGACGTGGTCGTGTCGTGCACGGGCGCGACGGGCCTGGTGCTGACGGCCGACGACGTCCACGCCGCGCTGCGCCGCCGCGCCGGAGGCGGTCTCGCTCTGCTTGACCTGGCCATGCCCCGTGATATCGATCACGCGCTGCACCAGACGTCCGACGTCCGGTTCGTCGACATCGAGGCCCTCGCCGGGGCCTCCGCCGATGAGCCCATGGCCGCCGACGTGGACCAGGTACGGGCCATCGTGGCCGAAGAGGTCGAGGTTTTCGGGGCCGCGCAGCGCGCCGCCAGCATCACGCCCACCGTCGTCGCCCTGCGGACCATGGCCCAGGACGTCGTCGCGGGCGAGATCGCCCGTTTGGAGGGTAGGCTGCCCGGGCTCGACGAACGTCAGCGGGCCGAGGTGGCGCAGACCGTGCGCCGCGTCGTGGACAAGCTGCTGCACGCGCCGACCGTACGGGTCAAGGAGCTGGCCGCCACCCCCGGTGGAGCGGGGTACGCGGACGCCCTGCGGGAGCTCTTCGACCTCGACCCGGCCGCCGTCGACGCCGTCAGCCGCGCGGACTCCGGCCGCGCGGCGGCCAGCGCACGCAGTGAACGGGAGCCGTCATGACCGCAGCCAAGCCGACGCCGGCGCAGGAGGCCGGGGCGCAGGGAGCCCCGCGCTTCCAGCGTCCGCTGCGCCTCGGCACGCGGCGGAGCAAGCTTGCGCTCGCGCAGTCCGGGCAGGTTGCCGAATCGGTACGCCGCCTCACCGGGCGCCCCGTCGAGCTGGTCGAGATCACCACGTACGGGGACGTGTCCCGCCAGCACCTGTCCGAGATCGGCGGCCAGGGCGTCTTCGTCGCCGCCCTGCGCGAGGCCGTGGTGCACGGCGAGGTGGACCTCGCGGTGCACTCGCTGAAGGACCTGCCGACCGAGCAGCCCGAGGAGCTGGTCATCGCCGCCGTGCCGCCCCGCGAGGACCCGCGCGACGTGCTCGTCGCCCGCGACGGCCGCGGCTTCGAGCAACTGCTCGCCGCCGGCGGCCGGCCCCGTATCGGCACCGGCTCGGCGCGCCGCGCCTGCCAGTTGCACGCCTGGGCCCGCTCCCTGGGCGGTGCGATCGAGACCGTCCCGGTCCGCGGGAACGTCGACACCCGCATCGGGTACGTGCACCAGGGCGAGCTCGACGCCGTCGCGCTCGCCGCCGCGGGGCTCAGCCGCCTCGGCCGGCTGGCCGAGGCCAGCGAGCTGATCCCCCTCGACGCAGTCTTGCCCGCCCCCGGCCAGGGGGCCCTGGCGGTCGAGTGCGCCTCGTCGAGCGCGCGCCTGGCCGCCCAGCTCGCGGAGCTCGACGACCCGCAGACGCGGGTCGCCGTCACCGCCGAGCGGACGCTGCTCGCCGCCCTGGAGGCCGGCTGCAGCGCGCCCGTGGGCGCGCTCGCCGACCTGCACGCGGAGGGTCCCTCCGGGGCCGGCAAGGGCACAGCGTCCACACTCACCGAGATGCGCCTGCGCGGCGTCGTCGGCACCCCCGACGGCTCCGCGCTGGTGCAGATGTCCGCCACCGGCCCCGTGCCGGCGTCGTACGACGACGCCGTGGCGCTCGGACGCGAGCTCGCGGAAGAGATGCTCGCCAAGGGCGCGGCCGGTCTGATGGGGGAGCGACCTTGAGCCCCACGCCTTCGACCCGTAAGGCCAGCGCGTCGGCGCGCACCACAGCGACCGGCGCGGCCCGCCCGCCCGGACCCGCCGCCCGCGGGCACGTCACGTTCCTGGGCGCCGGACCCGGAGATCCCGGACTGCTGACGCTGCGCGCCGTGGAAGCACTGTCCGCCGCGGACGTCCTGATCGCCGATCCGAAAGTCCTCGCCGTCGTACGCGCCCACGCGCGCGCCGGCGCGGTCACGCCGCACACGTCGGCGCCTGCCGCCGCGGTGCATACGTCGGCGGCCGAGGGGGACGACGAACCGCCAACGGCCGCTGACGCAGGCCATCTTGTCATGGAGGCCGCGCGCGCCGGCAGGCGGGTCGTGCATGCCGTCGCGGGCGATCCGGGCCTCGACGGCGGCGCCGCGCACGCGATGCGCGCGTGCGCCGCCGAGGGCATCTCCTTCGAGGTGGTGCCCGGCGTCGCGACCGCCGTCGGCGTGCCCGCGTACGCCGGCGTCCCGCTGCACGACCCGCAGGGCACGGACGTCCGCGTCGTGGACGCCGCGACCGCCTCGGAGCAGATGTGGGGCGAGGCGGGCGCGAGCGACTGCACGCTGGTGGTGCAGACGTCCCTGGAGGCCACCGCGGCGGCGGCGCGCGAGCTGGTCGCCGCGGGCCGCAAGCCGGACACCCCGATGACGGTCACGCTCGCCGGCACGACGACGCGGCAGCGGACGTTCAGCGCCACGCTCGGCAGCGTCGCGCAGGTGCTGAAGTCGGCGAAGGTGCTGCCGTCCCCGGACGCCGGACAGGCCGTGATAGCGGTCGTCGGGGAGCAGAGCGCGCCGGCCCGCCGCGAGCAGTTGGCCTGGTTCGAGTCCAAGCCGCTCTTCGGCTGGCACGTGCTCGTGCCGCGGACGAAGGAGCAGGCCGCGTCGCTGTCCGAGCAACTGCGCTCGTACGGCGCCGTGCCGCACGAGGTGCCGACCATCGCCGTGGAGCCGCCGCGTACCCCGCAGCAGATGGAGCGGGCGGTCAAGGGCCTGGTCACCGGGCGGTACGAGTGGATCGCCTTCACCTCCGTCAACGCCGTCAAGGCGGTACGGGAGAAGTTCGAGGAGTACGGGCTCGACGCCCGCGCTTTCGCCGGGATAAAGGTCGCCGCGGTCGGCGAGCAGACGGCGGCGGCGCTGGTGGAGTTCGGCGTACGGCCCGACCTGCAGCCCAGCGGCGAGCAGTCCTCGCACGGGCTGCTGGAGGACTGGCCGCCGTACGACCCGGTCTTCGACCCGATCGACCGGGTGTTCCTGCCGCGCGCCGACATCGCTACCGAGACACTGGTGGCGGGGCTGAAGGAGCTGGGCTGGGAGGTCGACGACATCACCGCGTACCGCACGGTGCGCGCGTCGCCGCCGCCGGCCGAGACCCGCGAGGCGATCAAGGGCGGCGGGTTCGACGCCGTGCTGTTCACCTCGTCCTCGACGGTACGGAACCTCGTCGGCATCGCCGGCAAGCCGCACAACGTCACGGTCATCGCCTGTATCGGCCCGGCGACGGCGAAGACCGCGGAGGAGCACGGGCTGCGGGTCGACGTCATGGCGCCGGAGCCGTCCGTGCACAAGCTGGCCGAGGCGCTGGCGGAGTTCGGCGCGCGGCGCCGGGCGGCGGCGCTTGAGGCCGGGGAGCACGTCACCCGGCCCAGCGAGCGCAGGCCGCGGCGGCGGGCGCGTACGACGACGACCGGCTGACGGGGCTGACGGGGCCCGGGAGCCGGGCGGAACCGGCGGGGCCGCGGGCTTCCCGGGAGCTGACGGGGGCCGCCGCGGGGCCCTCCGGCGGGGGCGTACGGTGGATGCATCCGGCCCCCCGCCGCCAGATGGGGGGCGCGTCCGTGCGTGCTCCCCGGTCAGGCGGGGCGCGGGGCGCATCCGGAGTTTCGCCCACGGAGGTAAGCACACGTGTCCGACACCGACGTCCCTGTCGCCGGTCCCGTCATCCGCCCGCGGCGGCTGCGCACCACGCCCGCCATGCGGCGCATGGTCGCCGAGACCCGGCTGCACCCGGCGGAGCTGATCCTGCCGGCCTTCGTACGCGAAGGCACCGACGAGCCGGTGCCGATCGCCTCGATGCCCGGCGTCGTGCAGCACACCCGCGACACCCTGAAGAAGGCCGCCGCCGAGGCGGTCGCCGCGGGCATCGGCGGGATCATGCTCTTCGGCGTGCCGGAGGAGCACAAGAAGGACGCGATCGGCTCGGCCGGCACGGACCCCGACGGCATTCTCCAGGTCGCGCTGCGCGACGTGCGCGCGGAGGTCGGGGACGACCTGGTGATCATGTCCGACGTGTGCCTGGACGAGACCACCGACCACGGGCACTGCGGGGTGCTGGACGCCGCCGGCCGGGTCGACAACGACGCGACGCTGGCACGGTACGCGGAGATGGCCGTCGTGCAGGCGGACGCCGGGGCGCACGTGCTGGGGCCCAGCGGGATGATGGACGGCCAGGTCGCGGTGATCCGCGAGGCGCTGGACCGGGCGGGGCACCAGGACGCGGCGGTCCTCGCGTACACCGTGAAGTTCTCCTCCGCCTTCTTCGGGCCGTTCCGCGAGGCGGTCAACTCCTCGCTGCGCGGCGACCGGAAGACGTACCAGGAGGACCCGCCGAACGGCCGCGAGGCGCTGCGGGAGCTGGCTCTCGACCTCGCCGAGGGCGCGGACATGGTGATGGTCAAGCCGGCGGGGCCGTATCTCGACGTGCTGCGCCGGGTGGCCGACGAGGCGGACGTGCCGGTGGCGGCGTACCAGATCTCGGGCGAGTACGCGATGGTCGAGGCGGCGGCGGAGCGCGGCTGGATCGACCGGGACGCGGCGATGATGGAGACGCTGACGGGGATCCGGCGGGCCGGGGCGCAGATGATCCTCACGTACTGGGCGGTCGAGGCGGCCCAGAAGCTGCGCGGCTGACGCTCCGCGGGGCTGCGGGGCGTCAACCGCGTCGCCGGGCCGGTCGGCGCGGAGCCGGCCGGGTCCCCTGTCGCCGACCGGTCCCGCCGGGACCGGCAGCGTCGGCGGCGGTGTCGTGTAGCGCGGGTTCTGTCCCCGTCCGGGGCCTGAGGGCCGCCGGGCTGCGCGCCGCAGCCGGGCCGCAGGGGCGGCCCGGCCGGTGAGGCCGCTGGAACCGGGCCGCCGGGGCGGTGTCGGGTCGTGGCCGGCCTCCGTGCCCCTGCCGCCCCGGTTGGTACGGGACCGCGTCAGCGGCGCCGCGCCCGCAGCACCGCGTCGTGGTACTCGACGGGCTCGCCGCCATGCGGCTCGTGGCCCACGGGGGCCCGCCGGGTCCTGACCTCCGCCACGGCGATCTCCCAGTCCGCCGGTGCCAGGTCCGCCGCCACGTCCTCCGCGGTGAAGTGCACCTCCGGGTGCTCCGCGGTGATCTCCGCGGCGCGCGGGTCCGTGTGGTGGTGGCCGACGACGAGCAGCGTGCCGCCCGGCGCGACGGCCGCCGCGAGGCCGCGGAGCAGCGCCTGGCGGGATGCCGTCGTGTGTACGTAGTGCGTGGTGACCAGGTCGAACGGCCCGCCGGCCGGCGCGGTGCCGGTCAGGTCGGCCCGTATCCACGTCATGCGCCCGGCGACCTCCGCGCCGCGCGCCTCGGCGTGGGCGCGGGCGCGGTCCAGTGCGGTGGCGGAGATGTCCACCGCGGTCACCCGCCAGCCGCGTTCGGCGAGCCAGACGGCGTCGCCGCCCTCGCCGCAGCCGGCGTCCAGGGCGGTGCCCGGCGGCAGGTCCGTGACCTCGGCGACGAGCTGGGTGTTGGGCCGGCCGCTCCAGATCGCGGTCCGGCCGCGGTACTTCTCCTCCCAGTACGCCTCGCCGAACTCTTCCGTCGGGTTCGTCATCCTCATCTCCCTCAATGTCGGTACGTGCGTCAGACCAGAGCGCGGCGGGCGGCGACCGCCCGGCGGGCGTCCTCGGCGGCGAGGTCGGCGTTGATGTGCGCGCCGGCCATGGCACCGGCCGACGCGACGGCGTGGACCTGGGCCATCGGGTCGGTGACGTTGCCGGCGGCCCACACGCCGGGGACGTCGGTGCGGCCGGTGGCGTCGGCGGGGAAGTGCTCGCCCGCGCCGGTCGGGTGCGCGACGGGCGTGAGGCCCAGGCCGGCCAGGAACCCGCCGCGGGCCACCATGCGCGGGGCCACCGCGAGCGCCTGGCGCGGCACGACGGTGCCGTCCGCGAGCCGTACGCCCGTGAGCCGGCCGCCGACGGCCTCCAGGGCCGTGACCTCGCCGGTGACGACGCGCACGCCGAGGGCGGCCAACTGCTCGGCGTCCTCGCCGGCCGGGGGCTGCGTGGTGTGCACGAAGTACGTGACGTCGGCGCTCAACTGCCGGAACAGCAGCGCGTGGTGCATGGCCGCCGGCCCCGTCGCCAGCAAGCCGATCGCCTGGTCGCGGACCTCCCAGCCGTGGCAGTACGGGCAGTGCAGCACGTCCCGGCCCCACAGCTCCCGCAGGCCGGGCACGGGGGGCAGCTCGTCGACGAGGCCGCTGGTGACGAGGAGGCGCCGGGCGCGTACGGACCGGCCGTCGGCGAGGGTGACGGTGAAGCCACCGGCGCCGCCGCCGTCCGCGCCGTCCCCTTCGCCGTCCGCTGCGTCGTCGTCCGCGTCGTCGTCCGGGTCGCTGGTGACCCCGGTGACCTCGCCGGTCACCACGTGGCCTCCGTAGCCGCGGACCTCAGCCCGCCCGCGTGCCAGCAGCTCGCCCGGCGGCATGCCCTCGCGGCCCAGCAGTACGTGCACGCCCTCCGCCGGGGCGTTGCGCGGCTCACCCGTGTCGATCACCGCCACCGAGCGGCGGGAGCGGGCGAGCATCACGGCGCCGCTCAGTCCGGCGGCGCCACCGCCGACCACCGCCACGTCGTAGCTCGGTGCAAGTTCACCGGTCATCTCGGCCGTGTCCGTCACGTCGATCACCTCCATGCCGACGACCATGCGGCCGGACCCGCAGAAGGTGCAAACGCTTTTGCCGTTATGGCAAACTGTTCGTATGGCTGACACAGGCAGCACCCCCGACCCCGGCGCCGAGCCCGCCCCCGCCCTCGCCGCCGTCGGCCCCCGGCTGCGCGAGCTGCGCCGCCAGGGCGAGTCGACGCTCGCCGAGCTGTCCGCGGCCACCGGCATCTCGGTGAGCACCCTGTCCCGGCTGGAGTCCGGCAGCCGCCGCCCCACGCTGGAGCTGCTGCTGCCGCTGGCCCGTGCCCACGGCGTCACCCTCGACGAGCTCGTCGGCGCCCCGCCCACCGGTGACCCGCGCATCCACATGCGGCCGGTCACCCGCAACGGCATGACGATGCTGCCGCTGTCCCGCCGGGCCGGCGGCATACAGGCGTACAAGCTGATCCTGCCGGCGAGCAGCGGGCGCCGGGAGCCGGATCTGCGCACGCACGAGGGCTACGAGTGGATGTACGTGATGAGCGGCCGGCTGCGCGTCGTGCTCGGCGAGCACGACCTGATCCTCGAACCCGGCGAGGCGGCCGAGTTCGACACCCGCGTGCCGCACTGGTTCGGCGCCGCCGACGACGAGCCGGTGGAGTTCCTCAGCCTCTTCGGCGGCCAGGGCGAACGCGCCCACCTGCGCGCCCGGCCGAAGTCGGCGTCCTGACCGGCACTTACCGGTCCGCTACCGGTCCTTCAGCGGACGGCGAGCACCGTCTTCGCCGGGGCGGTCCGGTTCTCCAGCGCCGCGTGCAGCTCGGCCACCCGGTCCAGGGGCAGCACGGCGGGTGCGGGCTCGGCTACGGCACCGCTGCGTACGAGGCCGACCACCGCCGACAGCGCGGCGCCCACCCGCTCCGGCACGGCGTGGGCGACGCCGCCGAGGCTCAGGCCGAGGAGCTGCCGGCTGTTCAGCCACACCGCGTCGCCCGATAGGGCGGGGTCCTGGCCGCTGGCGTTGCCGACGAGCACCTGCCGGCCGAAGGGCGCCAGCAGGCCGAAGGCGCGGGTACGGAGGTCGCCGCCGACCGGGTCGATCACGACGTCGACGCCCCCCGCCCCGGCGATCTCCGCGACCGCCGCCTCCAGGTCGGCGGCCAGCACGAGGTCCGTCCACTCGCCGCCGTCCGCCGGCTTCCTGGCCTCGCTGCCGAACACGCCGACGACCCGGCGCACCCCGTGCGCGGCGGCCAGCCGCCCGGTGATGCTGCCGAGCCCGCCGCCGGCGCCCAGCACCAGCACGGTGTCCCGCTCGGTGGCGCGGGCCAGGTCGTGCAGCGCGAGCCACCCCGTGACCCCGTTGATCAGCACCGCGCACATCCGGGCCAGATCGGCGCCCTCAGGCAGCACGGTGGCCATCGAGGCGTGCGCGACGGCCACCTCGGCGTAGCCGCCGGCCCGCGGGCCGCGTCCGAAGTCGTTGAGCAGCACCCCGACCGGCGCACCCGGCTCGAACCCGGTGACCCCGGGACCCGCCTCCCGCACGTGCCCGGCGGCCTCGATCCCCGGCACGAACGGCAGGGGCAGCTCGAAGGCCCCCGCGCGGAACAACGTGTCCACGAACCCCACGCCCGCGTACGAGACGTCGACCGTTATCTCACCCGGGCCGGGCGTCGGCGCGGGCGTCTCCGTCACACTCAGCGACTCGGCGGGTCCGGGCTTCTCCACCACAACGGCACGCATCAGGCTCACTCCTGTTCGGAAAGGAACGTCTGCAGGACGGCGGTCAGTTCGGCGGGGGCGTCCTCCTGGACCAGGTGGCCCGCGCCCTCGAACAGCTCCAGCCGGGCGCTTGGGATGAGGGCGGCCAGCTCGTGGGCCTTGGCGACCGGGATCCAGGTGTCTTCCGTGCCCCAGCAGACGAGCGTGGGCAGGCGGATGCCGCCGTAGCGGGGCTGGATCTCGTCGGTGTAGCGCTGGTCGGCCTGGGCGATCTGGCGGTAGAACGCCGGGCGGCCGGCGTCGTCGGTCCAGGGGGCGACGAGGGCGTCGAGGACGGCGGGGTGCAGGCCGGGGCCGCCGGTGGTGCCGATGTACTCGCGGACCAGCGCGGTGTGCAGCGCGGCCGGGAGCTGCTCGAAGACGGGGGCGTGGTCCCGTACGAGGCGGAAGAACGGGGAGCCCCAGGGGGCGAGGGCGACGGGGTCGACGAGGGCCAGCGCGCGGTACGCGGCGCCGTGCAGGAGGTGCGCGCGCAGCGCGACGGCACCGCCGAAGTCGTGCGCGACGACCAGCGGCTCGTCCAACTGCCAATGATCTAGCAGTTGGACGAAGATCCGCCCCTGCGCGTCGAGTGAGACGTCCTGCCCGTCGCGCTTCTCCGACTGCCCGTATCCGGGCATGTCCCAGACATAGACCTCACGCCCCCGCGCCAGCGCGCGGGCGACGGCCCGCCAGGTGTACGAGGACCACGGCGTCCCGTGCAGCAGCACCACGGGCCGCGCCCGATCGGCGGCCCCCTCGGCGGGGCCGAGCCGGTCCCAGCGGACCTCACCGACGTCACTGGCGAAGGTCCGCGGCAACTCCCAGTCGCTCATGACGATCAGCGTACGTGAGCAGTTCCGCGGCCATCGCGCGATGGTTCGCCATGTGCGTGGATGTGCTGCTTCAGGCGTCGGCGCGGCCAACGTAGAGCTGGGCGGCGGCCATGGCCTTGGGGCCCCAGGTGACGTTCACTCGTCGGAGCCGAAGACGCGGCGGCGGGCTTCGGCGGCGGGCACCGTGTCGCCGGTCTGTCCCAGCGCCCGGCGCAGCTTGTACGCGAGGACCGCGTTGGCTTCCTCCAGATCCGCCAGCTCATCGGCGTTGATCAGCACTGCGGCGGTGGGGTCTGAGGAATACGGCGGCGAGTGCGGTGGGCTGATCCCCGGGTCGGTCACGCGGCGCGAGTGTGGAAGCTGACCGCGGTTCCGCCGCCGACGGTGAGGCGCAGGTCGACGTCCGCTTCCAGTGCCTGGGCGAGGCGGGCGAGCAGAGCGGGGCGGAAGCTGTCCGGATCGCCCAGCTCCACACCTTCGAGCTCGTCGACGGAGATCCCGAGGCGCTCGGCGAGTTCGCTCTCCGAGAGGCCCAAGGCCTCCCGCCGGTCGTGCACCGCCTGCCCCAGGGCCAGGCATAGCCGGACCAGCTCGCGCTCGCCGACAACCTCGGGCGGCTCGGCATGCCCGTGAGCGAATTTGCGTTCCCGCGCGAGCTTCCAGCGGCTGTGGTTCATGGACGACGCACCTCCGTGTGGCGAGTGTAGAGCTGCGTGGCCCGTCCGTGCTCGGCCTCGCACAGCTTCTGGACCCGGTGCGCCCGCTCGACTTCCTCGGCTTCGCGCATCTTGGTCTTGTGGAAGACCGTCAGCAGGACGATGCGCCTCTCAGGTGCGAGCCAGTAGGTGACCCGTGTGGAACGGCCGCCGAGCCGGAAGCGCAGCTCGCGGAGCTTTCCGCCGAGGTGCCGTGAGTGCGGCTCCCCCAGGGTCGTCGGAGCGTCGACGAGCATGCCGACCTTCTCCTCCACCTGTAGGTAGAGCCGGAGGTACAGATCCTCAAGCCAGGCTCTGACCTCGGCTTCGACCTCGACGATGTACGGCGACTCATCCTGGCGCACCCCCGCACGCTAGACCCGGCCCGGCAGCGCCGGACGGCGAACCGGCTCTCGTCACCCGTTCGAGGCTGCGGCCTCAGAGGCGCTCCGGGGTGCGGATGCCGAGGAGGGCCATGCCGGTGTGGAGGGTCTGGGCGGTGAGGTCGCTGAGGAAGAGGCGGTTCTCCACCTGGGCCGGGGTGTCCGCCTTCAGGACCGGGCAGTGCTCGTAGAAGGTCGTGAAGAGCGACGCCAACTGGTAGAGGTACGCCGCGATCTTGTGCGGTGCGTACTCCTCCGCCGCCTCCGCGACCACCGCCGCGAAGCCGTCCGCGTGCAGGCCCAGCGCCCGCTCCGCCGGCTCCAACGGCAGCTCCGGGTGGGGCGCCGGGGTGGCCGTGTCGCCGGCGCGGCGGAGGATGGAGTGGATGCGGGCGTACGCGTACTGCAGGTAGACCGAGGTGTCGCCGTGGAGGGACACCATCTGGTCCAGGTCGAACTTGTAGTCCCGGACCGCGGACGTGGACAGGTCCGCGTACTTCACCGCGCCGATGCCCACCTGCGCACCGCGCTCCGCGATCTCCGCCTTCGTCAGCGGCGGCACCGCCTTGTCAGCCTTCTCCCGCACGACCGCCGAAGCCCGGTCGATCGCCTCGTCGAGCAGGTCCTCCAGCCGCACCGTCGTGCCCGCCCGGGTCTTGAACGGCTTGCCGTCCTTGCCCAGGACCGTGCCGAAGGCGAGCTGCGCCGCCGTCACGTCGCCGTCGAGCCAGCCCATCCGGCGGGCCGTCTCGAAGACCATCCGGAAGTGCAGCGACTGCCGGTGGTCCACGACGTAGAGCAGGTTCTGCGCCTTGAGGTTGAACACCCGGTCGCGGATGGCGGACAGGTCGGTGGCCGCGTAGCCGTAGCCGCCGTCGGACTTGCGCACGATCAGCGGGACCGGCTGGCCGTCCTGGCCCTTGATGTCGTCGAAGAAGACGCACAGCGCGCCCTCGGAGTCGACCGCGACGCCGGCCTCGGCGAGCAGCTCGCAGGTCTCGTCCAGCATGTCGTTGTAGCCGGACTCGCCGACGATGTCGGCGTCCCTGACCTCCATGTCGAGCTTGTCGAAGACGGAGAAGAAGTACAGCTTCGACTCGTCCACGAACCGCTGCCACAGCGCCCGCGTCTCCGGGTCGCCCGACTGCAGCGCTACGACCCGGCGCCGGGCCCGCTCCTTGAAGGCGTCGTCGGCGTCGAAGACGGCGCGGGCGGCCTTGTAGAGCCTGTTGAGGTTCGAGGCGGCCTCTTCGCCGGAGACGGCGGCGCCGTCCGCTGCGCCGTGGTCCAGCTCGTGCGGGTGCTCGTCCAGGTACTGGATGAGCATGCCGAACTGCGTACCCCAGTCGCCGATGTGGTGGCGCCTGACCACGGTCTCGCCGGTGAACTCCAGCAGCCGTACGACCGAGTCGCCGATGACGGCCGAGCGCAGGTGCCCGACGTGCATCTCCTTCGCGACGTTCGGCTGCGCGTAGTCGACGACGGTCGTGCCGGGGGCGTCCGCGTACGGGACGCCGAGGCGGTCGTCCGCGGCGCGGGCGGCGAGGTTCGAGGTGATCGCCGCGTCCGTCACCGTCATGTTGAGGAAGCCGGGCCCGGACACCTCGATCTCCGCGAGCACGTCGCCCGCGTCGACCTCCGCGGCGACCTGGCCGGCCAGCTCCCGCGGGTTGGCCTTCAGCCGCTTCGCCAGCGCCAGCATCCCGTTGGCCTGGAAGTCCGCCCGGTCGCTGCGTCGCAGCATGGGGTCTCCCCAGCCCGAAGGGCGAGGGGAAGGGTCCGCGGGGTTGCCGGACAGGGTTGCCCCGATAGCGTCGGCGACGCGCTGACGGACCCGGGTCGCGAGGGACGGGACTGAGGCCATGTTCGTGATCGCCGCTTCCTTCGGGAGGTGGGACGGGCCCTCAGTATCCCATGCAGGGCCAAGTGATTTGTTTGGGAGAATGGGGGCACGCAAGCTCCGCAAAGAAGGCGCTGAGAAGCGCTGAGAGAGCGCTGAGAGAGGAAGTACAGGACTGTGGGTGCCACCGCCGAGGCCGCCGACTGGGTCTCCCGTTTCGCCGACGAGGTCATCGCCGAGGCGGAGCGTCGAGCCCCCGGCAAACCGGTGGTCTGCGCCTCCGGCCTGTCCCCCTCGGGGCCGATCCACCTCGGCAACCTGCGCGAGGTGATGACCCCGCACCTGGTGGCCGACGAGATCCGCCGCCGCGGCGTCCCCTGCGAGCACCTGATCTCCTGGGACGACTACGACCGCTTCCGCAAGGTGCCCGTCGGCGTCGAGGGCGTGGACGAGTCCTGGGCGGAGCACATCGGCAAGCCGCTGACCTCCGTGCCCGCGCCCGCGGGCAGCCCGTACGAGAGCTGGGCCGCGCACTTCAAGGCGGCCATGGAGGGCGCGCTCGCCGAGATGGGCGTGGAGTACCGGGGCATCAGCCAGACGGAGATGTACACGTCCGGCGCGTACCGGGAGCAGATCCTCTTCGCGATGAAGCACCGCGCCGAGATCGACGCGGTCCTCGCAGAGTTCCGCACGAAGCCGAAGCCGCAGAAGAGGCAGCAGAAGCCCGTGGACGAGGCGGAGCTGGTGGCGGCCGAGGGCTCCGGCGCCGCCGACGAGGACGACGGCCTGACGGCCGGCGGCGCGTACTACCCGTACAAGCCGTACTGCGGGGTCTGCGGGCGCGACCTGACGACGGTCACCGCCTACGACAGCGAGACCACCGAGCTGACATACACCTGCGCCTGCGGCCACGGCGAGACGGTGCGGCTCGCGGAGTTCGACCGCGGCAAGCTCGTGTGGAAGGTCGACTGGCCGATGCGCTGGGCGTACGAGGGCGTGGTGTTCGAGCCCTCCGGCGTCGACCACCACTCGCCCGGCTCCTCCTGGAACGTCGGCGGCAAGCTCGTCGGCATCTTCGGCTGGGAGCGGCCCATCGGCCCGATGTACGCGTTCGTCGGCATCAGCGGCATGGCGAAGATGTCGTCGTCGAAGGGCGGCGTGCCGACGCCCGCCGAGGCGCTGGAGATCATGGAGCCGATGCTGCTGCGCTGGCTGTACGCGCGGCGGCGGCCGAACCAGTCCTTCAAGGTCGCCTTCGACCAGGAGATCCAGCGGACGTACGACGAGTGGGACGCCCTCGTCCGCAAGGTCGGCGCGGACACGGCCCAGCCGGGGGACGTCGCGGCGTACGAGCGCGCCGCGGGCACGGCGGCCGGGCCGCTGCCGGCGACGCCGCGCCCGCTGCCGTACCGGATGCTCGCCTCGGTGACCGACGTGACCGCCGGTGACGACGAGCAGACCCTGCGCATCCTCGCCGACGTCGACCCGGATCGTCCGCTGACGTCGCTGGCCGAGGCGCGACCGCGGCTGGACAAGGCGGAGCGCTGGATCACCACGCAGGTCCCGGCGGACCAGCGGACGCAGGTGCGCAAGGACGCGGACGCGGAGCTGCTGGCGTCGCTCGGCGCGGACGAGCGGGAGCTGCTGCGGCTGCTGCTGGCCGGCCTCGACGAGCACTGGTCGCTGGACGGGCTGACGTCGCTCCTGTACGGGGTGCCCAAGCTGCGCGCCGGGCTGCCGGCGGACGCGAAGCCGACGCCGGAGCTGAAGGCGGAGCAGCGGGCGTTCTTCGCGCTGCTGTACCGGCTGCTGGTGGGCCGCGACACGGGGCCGCGGCTGCCGACGCTGCTGCTGGCGGTGGGGCAGGAGCGGGTGCGGGAGCTGCTGGGCGGCTGACGCCGGGGGCGCCGGGGGGGGCGCGGGGGGCGCCGCCGGCAGGTCAGGCGGTGCCCATGCCCTGGTTGTAGCGCTCGCGCAGCTCGGGGAGGTACGTGCGCAGGTAGCGCTCGCTGAGCGCGCTGCCGTCGGCGTACCGCACGCCGTGGACGTCGCGCAGGTAGCGGGCGAACGGCCGCGGGGACGGGAAGCGGCCCTCGTCGAGCACGAACTGGCGGTAGAAGCCGAAGAGCGCGTCGTCGTACGGAATGCCGTCGGGCAGGCCGACGACCTCGGTGGGGTCGTCGACGGCGACCGGCTCGGGCTCGGGCTCCGGTTCGGGCTCGGGTTCCGGGGGCGGCGGGGCGACGAAGGACGGCGCCTGCGGCGCGGACCGCGGATGGCCGTTGACGGCGGCGGGGGCGCGCAGGTCGCGGCGGGGCGCCGGGCCGGGGATGGTGGCGGCGGGCTCGGGCAGGGGCAGCGGCCCGGGTTCCGGTACGGGGACGGGCGCGGGGGCCGAGACCGGGGCGTAGGCGGTGGCGGGGGCGGACTGCGTCGGCTCGGCGTGCGGCGCGGGTGCGGGTGCCGGGGCCGGGTACGCGGCCTGGGCGGGCGCCGGCTGTCCGGCGTACCCGGCGTATGCGGTCTCCGCGACCTGCGTGGGCTGGGCGGAGTGCGCGGTCTCCGCGGGCTGGGCGGTCTGGGCGGCGCGTATCGGCGCCGCGGCCTGGGCAGGCTGTGTGACCGGTCCGGGGTGCGTGCGCTCTACGGGCTCGGCGACCGGCGCCGCCTCCGTCCCCCGTACCGGCCCGCCCTCCAACTCCGCCCTCGCCCCCGGGGGGCGCAGCGGCGCGTCGATGCCCGCCGCCGCCAGGCCCGCCTGCGCCGTCTCCGCCAGCGGCACCCCGTACCGCGCCAGCTTCAGCGGCATCACCGCCTCCACCGGCGCCCGCCGCCGCCACGCGCGGCCGTAGCGGGCGCGCAGCCGGGCGCGGTAGACCATGCGGTCCTGTTCGAGGCGGATGACCTCCTCGTACGACCGCAGCTCCCACAGTTTCATCCGGCGCCAGAGCCGGAACGTGGAGGGGAAGGCCAGCAGCCAGCGCGAGACGCGCACGCCCTCCATGTACTTGTCGGCGGTGATGTCCGCGATCCGCCCGATCGCGTGCCGCGCCGCCTCCACCGCCACCACGAAGAGCACCGGGATGATCGCGTGCATCCCGACGCCCAGCGGGTCGGGCCAGGCCGCCGCGCCGTTGAACGCGATCGTCGCCGCCGTCAGCAGCCACGCCGCCTGCCGCAGCAGCGGGAACGGGATGCGTATCCACGTCAGCAGCAGGTCGAGGGCCAGCAGCACCACGATGCCCGCGTCGATGCCGATGGGGAAGAAGGCCGCGAAGTCGCCGAAGCCCTTCTTCTCGGCGAGGTCGCGCACGGCCGCATACGAGCCGGCGAAGCCGATCGCCGCGATCACCACCGCGCCGAGGACGACGACGGCGATGAGTATGCGGTGCGTCCGGTTCATGCGTATCGCAGGAGCCCTGTCCACGCGCCGTTCCCTCTCCGCTGGCGATCACCGGCCGCCCCGGGACCGGCCCGGAGCCACGCTAGCCTCGCACGGCTGTACGGGCTTGCGTATGCAGGTTCGGTCACTTGACCGCCGTCAGGGCCTCCTTGGTCGCCTTCTCGGCGTCCTTGAGCAGGTCGGCGGCCTTGGGCTGATCCGAGCCCTGGAAGCCGGCGCCCTGGTAGTTGACGCTGACGACGACGTTCTCGTGCAGGGCGACGACGATCTGCTTGCGGTAGTCCTGCTTGTCCTTGGTCGTCTCGTACGTAAACTTCGTGGCCTTCTCGCCCAGCCCGGACGCCGCCGAGGACTGCATGCCCTTGGCGCCCTCGGTGGCCTCGGCTGCCGCGATCTGCTTGCCGTAGTACTCCGCGGCGCGATCGGCGCCGCTGCCGACCGCCGGGTCGGAGTCGTAGCGCTGGTAGGAGACGTCGAGCCAGCGCCACTGGTAGCCCTTCAGGCCGGTCCAGGAGCAACTGCTGCGCTGCGCGGTGTCGGCGGACTTCCCGGCGGTGCCTGCGGTGCTCTTCGCGCCCGGCACCAGGTCCTTGATGCTGTCCTCCGCGAGCGCGTCGCAGGGGTCGGGGAGCTTGGCGAACTTCGCCGGCTCGATCTGCGGCTCGCTGCTCTCGGGGGACTCGGCGGCGCTGCTCGGATTGCTGCTGTCGCCGATGCCGCCGTCGTCGGAGGAGGAGCAGCCGGCGGTGACGAGTATCACGGGCACGGCCGCGGCGGCCAGGGCTCGGGGGATGCGGGTCGTAGCGCGGTGCATGGGTCCTTCATCACTCGGTCGTCGGAGCGGCCCGCGAGCGGGGGGCGCGACGCCCTGGGGCCGGGCGTCTCGCGGGCTCCGGCTAGCGAGCGTACCCGCAGCCGCCGACGGCGTACGGCGGTCCGGGCGGCCGGGGGATTCAGCCGGCGAGCTGGCCGGCGAGCTGCTCGGCCACCTGCTGGGCGCGCTGTTGCAGCTCAGCGCTGTCCGGCGGCTCGCCGCCCGCGGTGTGCCACTGGTCGTACGTGACGGTCACCACGACGTTCGACGTGCGGAACACCACTGTCACCTCGCGCTGCACCCCGGAGGTGGCGCCGGCGGTCCTGTCGTCGAGGAACGACTCGTCGCCGATGTCGTCGAGGAGGCGGGGGGCGATGGTCTCGGCGGGGCTGGAGCCGTCGTCGGGACTGGAGCTGTCGTCGGGGGAGCCGGTGCCGGAGGCGTCGCCCGTACCGTCGCCGGGGCTCTCGTCCGGGCCGCCGGCCGTGCCGTCCTCGGAGCCTTCGCCGCCCGCGCCGGAAGCGGGGGCGTCCGTCGCGTCCCCGCCCTTGCCGCCGGTCGGCGGGTCGTTGTCGTCCGTGGCGCCGCCGGAGGCGCTGCCGGTGTCGGCCTTGTCCGGCAGGTCGGGCGCGCTGCTCGACACGTCGACGTCGTGCTCCCGGGCCCGCTCCGCGTAGATCTGGGCGGCCTGTTCGTCGTCGCTGACCTCGTCGTCGTACGACACGATCCGCTCGAACTGCAGCTCCAGCTTGTGCCCGCCTTCCGTGGTCTCCCGCTCCCAGCGGCAGCCCACCTGCCGGTCGGCGTCGTACGTCAGGTCCGGCTCGCCCGCCAGGACCTCCTCGGCGTCGTCGGCCTCGTCGTCGCTCGCCTCGTTCGCCCCCGGCAGCAGGTCCTCCAGCGTGCCGGTGCTCAGTGCCGTGCACGGCTCGGGCAGCGTCGTGTACTTCCCCGACGGCACCGGTGCGGAACTGGCGCCGGCCCCGCCGGACTGGCTGTCGACGGCGCCGCTGCTCTCGTCGGAGCCGGTGCAGCCGGCCGTCGCGACCGCGAGCACGGCGGCCGTCGCGACGGCCTGCGCGAGTGCCCTTCGCTGCACGGGAGAAGGCTCCTTCCGACTTCAGGACATGGTGCCGCCCGCGGGTGGCAGACGACCACCATGTTTATCGCACGTCCGGCCCGTTCGTCCGGTCGGGTGTCCGGTACCGGGCGGTTGACCCGCCTATCTTGTCCCATGGGCGCGGGAGACGGGCATTCCGTACGCCGTTCCGCACGTCATTGCGCACGTCATTGCGCACGTCATTGCGGGCTGCGCGCGGGGATGTTCCAGCCGAGGAGCACCGGCCGGTCGTGCTCCGTGCCGAGGACGGACAGCGTCGCCGTCTCCAGCCGGTACAGCGCGCCGGCGGCCGGGTGCTGGCCCAGCCGGCGGGCGGTGAGGACGCGCAGGACGTGTCCGTGGGCGACGAGCAGCACGTCGCCGACCGCGTCGTGGAGCGCCGCGTCGGCGACGGCCAGCACCTCGTCGCAGCGGTGGCCCACGGCCGCCAGCGTCTCGCCGGGGTGGCCGGGGCCGCCCGCCGGGACGCCGTCGTGCCACAGGTTCCAGCCCGGGCGCCCGGCCTGGATCTCGGGGGTGGTCAGGCCCTCGTAGCCGCCGTAGTCCCACTCCTGCAGCCGCGGCTCCAGCACCGTGCCGCGGCGGCCGGGCAGCGCCAGCTCCGCCGTGCGCACCGCGCGCTGCAGGGGGCTGCACAGCACCGCGGCGATGCGGCGGCCGGCGAGCACCGGGGCCAGCGCGCGGGCCTGGTCCTCGCCGACGTCGGTCAGCGGCAGGTCCGTACGCCCCGTGTGGCGGCCGGTGCGGCTCCACTCGGTCTCGCCGTGCCGTACGAGCAGCAGGTCACCCATGGGCGGCTGGTCCTCCTTGCTTTCTCCGCGGTTCTCTCCGCGGTTCTCTCCGCGGTTCTCTCCGCGGTTCTCTCCGCGGTGTCAGGGGTGGGAACGCCCGGGGGCGGTCGCCGAGTTGCCCGCCGGCGGGCCGGTCTCCCCTGCGGTACGGGCCCGGGGCGCGGCAGCACGTCCTTCCCGCGGCGGCGGCGATACGACGACTCTCCCGCCCCGCGGGCGCGGCGGCTGCCGCGGCGCGGCCGTTCGGGTGCCGGTGCCGGTGCCGGGGTCTGTGCCGGTGCCGGGGTCTTACGGCTCGCGGTGCACCTTGTAGTTCGACGCCTGCGCCCGGGGCCGTACGACCAGCAGGTCGATGTTCACGTGCGCCGGCCGGGTCACCGCCCAGGTGATCGTGTCCGCCACGTCCTCCGCCGTCAGCGGCTCCTTCACGCCCGCGTACACGGCGGCGGCCTTCTCCTCGTCGCCGCGCATCCGCGTCACCGCGAAGCCCTCGGTGCGGACCATCCCCGGCGCGATCTCTATGACCCGCACGGGCCGGCCGTTCAGCTCCAGCCGCAGGGTCTGGGCGACGCTGTGCTCGGCGAACTTCGCGGCGACGTAGCCTCCGCCGCCCTCGTACACGCCGTGGCCGGCGGTGGAGGTGACGATGAGGACCGTGCCGTCGCCGGAGGCGACGAGGGCGGGCAGCAGCGCCTGGGTGAGGTTGAGCGTGCCGATGACGTTCACCTCGTACATCGCCCGCCAGTCGGCCGGGTCGCCGGCCTCGACCTGCTCGGTGCCCAGCGCGCCGCCGGCGTTGTTGACGAGGACGTCGATGGAGGGGAAGCCTTCGAGGGAGGCCGCGAAGGCGTCCACGGCGGCGCGGTCGGTGACGTCCAGGGCGTACGCGGTCGCCGAGTGCCCGGCGGCGGTCAGCTCGGCGGCGAGTGCGTCGATACGGTCCTTGCGGCGGGCGGTGAGGACGACGTGGTGGCCGGCGGCGGCGAGCTGGCGGGCCGTGGCCGCGCCGATGCCGCTGCTCGCTCCGGTGACGACTGCGGTAGGCATACCGCAAGGATAAGCAGGTCGGCGGGGGTTCCGGCGGGGCGGGCTGCGGTACGTCACGACCCTGCCGAACGACCCTGCCGACGCCGCCGGACACCCCGGGGCCCGACCGCGCGGCGCCGGACAGCCCGGAGCCCGGGCCCCCGGCGAAGGTCCCCGCGGAGTGAGCCCGCCGCGCCCGCCGGTGCACGTCACGGGTACGCACTCCGGGTAACCCCCAAGTCAAAAGCGAACAAATCACCCGCGAGGCCCGAGTTTTGCTCAACGAGGTGAGTCCGGTGCGCCCGGCCGCTGCCGTCGCGCGCCCGCCGGTGCGCGGGGCGAGCCCGGCCGTGCACCCGTCCACGGCGTAAGACGGGCTGCACAGCGGCGGTCCCCGCGTGCGAGGCTGTGAGCTTGCGAGCTGCGAGCGCGCGGACAGCGGCCGGGAGGAGCGCCGATGTATCTGGTGGCGGGAGCGGGGGGCAACGTCGGGACCGAGGTGGTCAGGGCGCTGGCCGAGCAGGGCGCCGGGGTACGTGCGCTCAGCCGCCGCGGCGAACTGCCCGGGCTGCCCGCGCGCGCCACCGCCGTGGCCGGCGACCTCGACGACCCCGAGTCGCTCGCCGGGCCCCTCGAAGGTGTCGACGGCGTCTTCCTGCTGCCCGGCTACCGCGACATGCCCGGCCTGCTCGCCCAGGCCGTCCGCGCCGGGGTGAGCCGCGTCGCGCTGCTCTCCGGCCGCTCCGCCGCCAGCGGGGACATGGGCAACGCCGTCACCGCGTACATGACCCGCTCCGAGGAGGCCGTCCGCGCCGCCGGCATTCCCTGGACCGTTGTGCGCCCCAGCGCCTTCGCCGCCAACGCCCTGCGCTGGCTGCCGCAGTTGCGCTCCGGCGACGTGGTGCGCGGCCCCTTCGCCGACGTGCCGGTCGCCTGCATCGACCCGTACGACGTGGGCGAGGTCGTCGCCGACACGCTCCTGGGCGACGGCCACGAGGGCAAGGTCTACGAGCTGTCCGGCCCCGAGCCGCTGCTGCCCGGCGAGCAGGTGACCGTCCTCGGCGACGTGCTGGACCGCCCGCTGCGCTTCGAGGCGCTGGACGACGCGACCGCCCGCGCGGAGATGACGGCTGCGATGCCGCGGGAGTACGTGGACGCCTTCTTCGACTTCTACCGCGGCGGCGCGCTGGACGAGTCGCCGGTGCTGCCGACGGTGTACGACATCACCGGGCGGGAGCCCCGTACGTTCGAGCAGTGGGCCCAGAACCACGCCGACGCCTTCGCCGTCTGATCACCTCAGCCGCCCTCCGGCGATGAGTTTTCGCGTACCGCGCGGTCAGTTCTCACAGCGGGTGCCGCGGAAGCGACCAGAGAGGGCGGATCGGCGATGGCTACGGCGAACACGGCGGCCGAGGAGGACTTCCTCCGGCTGTCCGACCCCTACCGGCGCGAGCTGCTGGCGCACTGTTACCGCATGCTCGGCTCCGTACACGACGCCGAGGGCCTGGTGCAGGAGACGTACCTGCGCGCCTGGCAGTCGTACGGCCGCTTCGAGGGCCGCTCCTCGCTGCGCACCTGGCTGCACACCATCGCCACCCGCGCCTGCCTGACCGCCCTGGAGCGGCGGCAGCGCCGCCCCCTGCCCACCGGCCTCGGCGGCCCCGGCGACGACCCGGCCGGGCAGCTCACCGAGCGGCCGGAGGTGCCGTGGCTGGAGCCGGTGCCGGACACGCTGGTGGAGCCGGCGGACGCCGACCCGGCGGCGGTCGTCGGGTCGCGGGAGTCCGTGCGGCTCGCGTTTGTCGCCGCCCTGCAGCACCTGCCGCCGCGGCAGCGCGCGGCGCTGCTGCTGCGGGACGTGCTGCGCTGGACGGCCGCGGAGGTCGCCGAGCTGCTGGGTACGTCGGTGGCGTCCGTCAACAGCGCATTGCAGCGCGCGCGGGCGCAGTTGGAGAAGGCCGCGCCGAGCGAGGAGTCCGTCGCCGAGCCGTCCGACGCGGCGCGGCGCGAGCTGCTGGACTGCTACGTCGAGGCGTTCGTGACCAAGGACGTAGGGGAGATCGTGCGCCTCTTCACCGAGGACGTGGTCTGGGAGATGCCGCCGGTCCCGGAGTGGTTCCGCGGGCCGGAGCAGGTGGCGACGCTCGTCGCCGTGCAGTGCCCGTACGCGCCCGGAAACGCGCGGCTGCTGCCGGTGGGCCTCAACGGGCAGCCGGGCTACGCCTTTTACACCCGCGGTCCGGACGACCTCCACGGCGTCTTCCGGCCGTTCGCGCTGCACGTGCTCACGTTCGCGCCCGGCGGGCGCGGCATCGCGCACGTCGGCTGCTTCTTCGACACGTCCCTGTTCGCCGCCGCCGGTCTGCCGGCGGTCCTGACCGACGGGTCGCTGACGGACGGCTCGCTGACCGACGGCTCCCTGGCTGACGGGGGGCGCCGATGAGGCCCAGCGGGAGCGTGCCCACGGCGCTGCTCGGCGGCGTGGCGCTGCTGGAGCGGTCGGTGACGTACGCCCTGGGCGTGCTGCACCGGGTCGGCCCCGGCGACCTGCGGCGGCCCACGCCGTGCGCGCAGTGGGACCTCGGGCAGCTCCTCGCGCACGTCGGCGACTCCATCGCCGCGCTCAACGAGGCTGCGGACACCGGCCACATCGCCCTCAAGCCGCAGGCCGCGTACAGCCTCGCCGACCCGGTTATGGCGGTACGGGACCGGGCCAGGCGGCTGCTCGGCGCGTGGGCGGCGGTGCGGCGGCGGGAGCTGGTGACGGTCGGCAGCCTGCCGCTGGCGGCGGCGGTGGTGACCTGCACGGGTGCGCTGGAGCTGGCGGTGCACGGCTGGGACCTGGCCCGCGCCAGCGGGCAGCGGGAGGAGGTGCCGGCGGCGCTGGCGGAGGAACTGCTGGCGCTGGCACCGCTGTTCGTGACCGCGGAGGACCGGCCGGTGCGGTTCGCGGCGGTGCAGTGGGTGCGGGAGGGCGCGGAGCCGGGGGAGCGGCTGGTGGCGTACCTGGGGCGGCGGCCGGACTGGGCGGGGTGAGGGGGGTGGCCCGGCCGGCGGGTGGCCCCCTCAGTCCCGCGTGCCTTCCGCGTAGCGCGACGGCGGGGCGCCCACCGTCGCCGTGAAGTCCCGCGTCAGGTGGGCCTGGTCCGCGTAGCCCAGGTCCGCCGCCAGCGCCGCGAGGTCCAGCGCCGTGCCCGCGTCCGCCCGTGCCGCCGCCTCCTGCAGCCGGGCCCGCCGCAGCACCCACTTCGGGCTCGCCCCGACGTACTCCGCGAACAGCCGCTGCAACGTCCGTACGGTCAGCCCGGCCCCCGCCGCGACCTGGTCCACCCGCAGCAGCCCCGGCTCCGCCGTGATCCGCGCCACCACGTCCGCCGCCTCCCGGGCGCCCGGCTCCGGCGCGGCCGGCAGCAGGGGCCGCAGGAAGTCGTCCGCGAGGGCGCACATCGACTCCACCCCGTCCGCCGCCAGCACCGCCCGGCTCACCTCCGCCACCCCGGGCCCGAACAGCTCCGGCGCCGGCACCCGCCGGTCCGCCAGCTCCGCGACAGGTCCCGGCGCCAGCGGCCGGAACCCGCCCGGCCGGAACCGCACCCCGAGCACCTGCCCGGCGCCCGCCAGCCGGCGGACGAACAGATCGCGCTGCACCCCGTACACCAGCGGCTCGGGCTCCTCGAAGACCAGGTGCACGTTCGGGTGCGTGAGCACCTTCGTGTCGTACGTCTCCGCGCCCGGCAGCCGCCAGCGCACGTGCCAGTACCAGTCGACGAACGGCGCCACCGCCGCGGCGGGACTGCGGCGGTCGAGCGAGGCGAGCCGGGCGTGCTCGGCGGGGTGCAGCACACCGTGCGCGTCGTCGAATCCGGAGCCGGGCATACGCGCAGCGTAGCTGTCGCGTTTGTTCAAGACCGGCCGCGGCGCCCGCCGTACGTTCCCCGTATGAGCAGCGAGAACAGCAAGAACGCAGAGGTGTACGCGCTGATGGGGGAGTGCGCCGCCGAGGCGGCCCGCGTCGCCCGCGGCGTACGGCAGGACCAGCTCGCCGGGCCCACGCCCTGCGCGGACTGGGACGTACGCGCCCTCGTCAACCACTGGGTCGCCTTCACCTCCCACGGCCTGGAGCACCGCGCCCACCGCACCGCGCTCCCCGACGAGCTGCCGAAGCGCGACTTCGCCGCGGAGCCCGGCTGGGCGGAGGCGTACGCCGCGCAGCTCGACCGCGCGCTCGCCGCCTGGGCGGCGCGCGCGGCCTGGGAGGGCGACGTGGACCTGGGCTTCCTGGCGATGCCGGCGCCGGAGGTGGCGGCGGTGATCGTCAAGGAGATGGCGGTGCACGGCTGGGATGTGGCGCGCGCGACCGGGCAGGAGTTCCGCGCCTCGGCGGGGGTGGCGGCGCTGGTGCAGCGGGTCGCGGAGGAGCACGGCGAGATGTACCGGCAGTACGACGGCTTCGCCGACCCCGTGCCCGTACCGGAGGACGCCCCGGCCTTCGACCGCGCGCTGGCCGCGACCGGCCGCGACCCGCGGCACGCGTAGCCCGGCTGCTACGCCAGCTCGAAGCCGGTGGTGGACGGGATGTGACCCGGCACCTCCTCGTGGCGGTCGCCGACGTTCACCGTGCCGGCCGGCTCGAACATCATGATCGCCGTGCCGGGTGCGGCGACCGGCCGGTGCTCGACGCCGCGCGGCACGGTGAACACCGCGCCCCGGGGCAGCGTGACCGTACGCTCGCCGCCCGCCTCCCGCAGGCCGATGCGCAGCTCGCCCTCGACGACGAGGAAGAACTCGTCGGTGTGCTCGTGTACGTGCCACACGTGCTCGCCGTCGGCGTGGGCGAGCTTGACGTCGTAGTCGTTGACCCGCGCGACGACGTGCGGACTCCACGGCTCCGCGATGCGCTCCAGGGCGTCGCGGAGGGCGGTGGGCTCGGCGGGGTGGGTGCTCACGGTTGCGCTCCTCGCTTCCTTCGCCGCGGGCTGCGGCGATCTCTCCCGCACCATCCTGCGCGTGACAGGCACCGGCCGGGAGTGCTACGAATCGCATATGCCGCAAGGATCCTCGCACGCGGGTACGGCAGGCAGGCCGCACCGCATCGCCATGCTCGTGGACGCCGGCTCGAACCCCTTCGAGATGGGCATCGCCACTGAGCTGTTCGGGCTGCGCCGCCCCGAGCTGGACGTCGAGTGGTACGACTTCACGCTCTGCGCCCCCGCCCCCGGCGTGCCCATGCACAACGGCTTCTTCACCCTCTCCGGCGTCCCCGGCCTGGCCGCCGCCGACGCCGCGGACACCGTGATCGTCCCCAACCGCCCCGACGACACCCCGCCCACCGCCCCCGTCATCGCCGCCATCCGCCGCGCCGCCGACCGGGGCGCCCGGCTCGTCAGCTTCTGCACCGGCGCGTACGCGCTGGCCGCCGCCGGCGTGCTCGACGGCCGCCCGGCGGCGATCCACTGGCGCTGGGCCGACCGCTTCGCCGCCCGCCACCCGGCGGTACGGGTCCGCCGCGACGTGCTCTTCGTCGACGACGGCGACGTGCTCACCGCCGCCGGCAGCGCCGCCGCCCTGGACCTGGGGCTGCACCTGATCCGGCGCGACCACGGCGCCGAGGTGGCCAACCACGTCAGCCGCCGCCTGGTCTTCGCCGCCCACCGCGACGGCGGCCAGCGGCAGTTCATCGAGCGCCCGGTGCCGGCGGTGCCGGACGCCTCGCTCGCCCCGGTGCTCGCCTGGGCGGCGGAGCGGCTCGATACGCCGCTGACCGTCGCCGACCTGGCCGGGCAGGCGGCCGTCAGCCCCGCCACGCTGCACCGGCGGTTCGTCCGCGAGCTGGGCACGACGCCGCTGGCGTGGCTGACGGGGGAGCGGGTGGCGCTGGCGTGCCGGCTGATCGAGCGCGGGGAGGGGCGGCTTGAGGTGGTGGCGCGGCGGAGCGGGCTGGGCACGGCGGCGAACCTGCGCACGCAGGTGCGGCGGCGTACGGGGCTGAGCCCGTCGGCGTACCGGGACCGGTTCGGCCCGGCGGGCGCCGCGGGCCCGGCGGGGGCCGCGGGGCCCGTACCCGTGTCCGGCGCCGATCCGCTGCCCGGTCCCGGTCCCGTACCCGAAAACGGGTCGGAGCCCGCCGCCCGCTCCTGCTAGCCTCCCCGCATGAAGCGCGCTGTGCGAACGACGACGCCGGACACCGTCCCGGCGCGCTGACCCACGACCCAGCCGAGCCCCGGGGCGAGCCGCCCCGGGGCTTCGGCGTGCACGTCCCCGCGGGCGGCCACCGCCCCGACCGACCCGCGAGGAGCCCCACCGTGAAAGACCACCGCCGCCTCGGCCGCGAACTCGGCCTCTTCGGCACCGACCCCCTCATCGGCGCCGGCCTCCCGTACTGGCTGCCCGCCGGCGCCGCCGTCCGGCAGGCGCTGGAGGAGTACGTCGCCGACGTCGAACGCCGCGCCGGCTGCCAGCGGGTCTACTCACCCGTACTCGGCAAGCGCGAGCTCTACGAGCTCTCCGGTCACTGGGAGCACTACCGCGACGACATGTTCCCGCCGATGAAGCTGGGTGGCCCGGACGGCTCGGACGGCGAGGAGGTCGTGCTCCGCCCCAGCCTCTGCCCCCACCACGCCCTCATCTACCGCTCCCGCGAGCGCAGTTACCGCGAGCTGCCGCTGCGCCTGGCCGAGCTGGGCGGCATGTACCGCGCCGAGCCGTCCGGCGTCCTCGGCGGCCTCACCCGCGTACGCGCCATCCAGCTCAACGACGCGCACGTCTTCTGCACCCTGGAGCAGGTCGCCGACGAGGCGCTGGCCGCGCTGCGGCTGATCCGCGAGGCGTACGCGGCGATGGGTCTGGCCGCCGCCCGCTACCGGCTCTCGCTGCCCGGCTCCGGCGCCAAGTACGTGCGCGACCCCGAGCTGTGGCGGCGGGCGGGGGCGCTGCTGGAGAAGGCGCTCGAGGCGGCGGGCGGGGCGGCGGCGCTGCGGCTGCGCGACGGGCGGCGGCTGGAGCCGGTGCCGGCGGCGGAGGCGGTGGCGCGGATGGCGGCGGCGGTGGCGGCACGGCGCCCGGAGCTGTGGCCGGAGCCCGCCGCGGAGCACGTCCCCGTGCCCGCCGCGGAGCCCGCACCGGCGCGCTCTCCGCAGCCTGACCCGCAGCCCGTCCCCGAGCCCGGCCCGGGGCAGCCCGCCGCCGGCTGATCAGAGCCCGTCGAGGTCGTGCCAGTGCTCCTGCCAGCGCCAGTCGATGGGCTGGTCGGCGCGCTGGTAGCGGATGTCGGTCGACAGCCGGTACGTGTCCGCGGTGTTGTCCAGCGACGCGTGCACCGTGTGCGCCGAGTGGACGACCATGTCGCCGGCCGCGTAGTCCGCGAGGAGCCACCGCGCGTCGTACTCCTCCGCCAGCGCCGGCAGGTCGGCCGTGATCGAGGCGGCCGGGCGCTTCAGCGTCCCCGCCGCCTCCTCCGCGAGGACCCGCACGTGGCTGCCCTCCAGATACACCAGGCCGCCCAGCTCCACGGGGCAGTCGCCGAGCGGGATCCACGAGCTGAGCACCCGGTCCGTACCCTCGCGGAGGTAGACGAGGTCGTAGTGCGCCTGTGTGGCCGTGCCGACGCCGGCCTCGCCGGGCCGGATGTGGCGCAGAATCTTGCGGCGGTGCAGGAAGGTCTCGCCGCCGAGGAACCAGGCGTACCAGTCCCGCACCGCGGGCTGCGTGCAGAACTCCGCGTACTCCGGCCCCGGCACCACCCGGCCGAACAGCGCCGTGCGCTGCTCGCCGCGCGGCTGCTCGGGGTCGACGTGCGCGAAGTAGAAGCGGCGGAACTCCCGTACGGCGCAGGGGTCGAGCGCCCCGCGCAGCCACAGGTACCCATCCCGCCGCAGCCGCTCCCACAGCGCCTCGCGGTCCTCCCGCTCGGCATCGGGCACGGGGCGCAGCTCACCGAGACGGCGGGCGGACTCGTCGAGGACGTATCCGTTGGACGTGACCATGGGCCCAGGATGAACGCGAGACCCGTTCAGTGCCAGAGGCGAGCCCGCACTTCCCCCCGAGCCGGCCGCTCTCTGGCACCCTCCGGCCGGCTCGGCTCACCCGCGGGCGTGCGCCGCGGTCAGGAGCGGTCCTCCACGACCTCCAGGTCGACGAACCTGGGCTCGGTGGTGCACAGTTCCCGGAACCGCTCGGCGGTGCGCTGCGTTTCCGGCAGCTCGCTGTTGATCATTGCCTGCTCGTACGACGGGAATTCGACGATGTCCACGAAATGCCGGCTGTTCCGCCGGTCGCGGGCATGGATTTCCCGCGACATCGTCCGCTTTCCTTCCGTCGCCTGCATCCAGTCGTCCATGACGCGGTTCAGCTCGGCCTCGTCACGGTCCGTCTCGTACTCGATGAGCTGCACGAACGTCATCGTCATCAGCTTCCCTTCGCGTACTCCGACGCCATGGGGCCGGCGAAGTCGTAGAGAACGACCTGTTCGTCCCCGACGACCCAGGCGTCGTGGCCCGGCGGGCAGACGAAGGCGTCGCCGGCCCCCACCTCGGCCTCCTGACCGCTGTCCATGAGGATGTGCATGCGGCCCTGGACGACATATCCGTTGTGGTGCACCATGCAGGTCTCGGTACCCGCCAGGGGTTTCACCGACTCCGACCAGCGCCAGCCCGGCTCAAAAGTGGCGACGGCGAAATCCAGGCCGGTCATGTGGACCGCTTCGAGATGACCGCGCGGGAAATCGCGCCGTTCATCCGGCTTCTCGATCGTCTTCACTTCCATCATCGCGATACCTCCCTTCCGTCGCCATTCCAGTGTGCGCTTCACGGGTCTGGCGCCGCAAACAGAGCGGCAAACAGAAGGGAGGTCGCGGGGCCTATACGCCGGAGTACGAATGCAGGCCGTCGAAGAAGATGTTGACGCCGTAGTAGTTGAAGAGGTAAGTCAGGAACGCGGCGATCCCCAGATACGCGGCCTTGCGGCCCTTCCACCCGGCCGTGGCGCGGGCGTGCAGGTAGCAGGCGTACGCGACCCAGGTGATGAACGACCAGACCTCCTTGGGGTCCCAGCCCCAGTAGCGGCCCCAGGCGGCCTCCGCCCAGATCGCGCCCGCCACGATGGTGAAGGTCCAGAAGGGGAAGACCGCCGCGTTCACCCGGTACGCGAACTTGTCCAGCGACGCCGCCGCGGGCAGCCGGCTCAGCACCGAGCGCGCGAACGAGCCGGGCTGCGGGCCCTTCGCGTCCGCGAGCTTCGCCTCGTAGCGGTCGCGGAAGAGGTAGAGGACCGTCGAGACCGCGCCGAGGTAGAGCAGCGCCCCGCAGATGATGGCGAGCGAGACGTGGATCCACAGCCAGTACGAGTCGAGCGCGGGCACGAGCTGATCGCTGTCGGTGTAGAGCACCGACACGGCCAGGCCCAGGTCGAGCAGGACCGTGGCGACCAGCGGCAGGCCCATCCAGCGGACGTTCTTGCCGGCCGCCAGGAAGCCGAGGTACGCGGCCACCACCACCATGGAGAACGTCGTGGAGAACTCGTACATGTTGGCCCACGGCACCCGCTGCACCGACAGGCCGCGCATCAGCACCCCGGTGGCGTGCAGCACGAAGGCCAGCACCGTGAGGGAGACGGCGACGCGGCCGAACACGTCCCCCTGCTCGTCGCCGCCCGCGGCGCCCGGCCCGTCGGGTACGTCCTGGCCGCCGGCGGGAGCGCGGGTGACGACCTTCGGGCGCTCCAGCACGGTGGTGCCGCCGCCGCGCTGCTTGACCGTGACGGACACGGCGGGCGCGGCCACGCCGGCCGCCTGCTGCGGGGTGAGCGCGGCGGCGGTCGTGGCCACCCGGCTACGGCTGCCGAAGACCCACTCCCCGACATGCGCGAAGAAGGCGAGGGCATAGACAGCCATCGCCGAGTAGACGAGGACGTTGCTGATGTCCGCCAGGTTCTGGTCGGTCGCGGCAGCGAGATTCACGCGCGCGCTCCTTCATCGGGCTTGGCTTCGGCCCCTTCGGGCTCGTCGGGTTGTTCGGGTGCTTCCGGTTCTTCCGGTGCTTCGGTTGCTTCGGCTTTCTCGGACGCTTCGGACTCTACGGACGTCGCACCCGCCGCCGCGGACCCACCCCCGGCCGCGCCGGACTTGTCCCCGGCCGCCCCGGACGGCTCCTCGCCGGAAGCCTCCTCGTCCGCCACCGCCGGCGCCCCGTCCGTCTGCAGCGCCACCGCCAGGTCCGCCAGCTCCTCGGGCAGCCGCGCGCTCTCGCTGCGCCCCAGCCCCGCCAGCTCCACGACCGTACGGCCGTCCGCCGCCGCGGCCGTACGCAGCCACACGCGCCGGCGCCGGATGAACAGCGACCCGGCGAGGCCGACGATCGCGAGGAGGGACCCGCCCAGCGCCCAGTAGTTGCCGGGCTGCTGGGAGACCTGGAAGCTGGCCCACCGGTCCAGCCGCTCGAACTCCAGCGACCCCGCGCCGTTCGGCAGCGTGAAGGTGTCGCCGGGCCGCAGCGCCTTCTTCAGCGGGTCGCCGTTCTCGTCCTTGAACTGCTTCAGCCGCTTGGTGTCGAGCTGGTACACGTTCTGCGGCACGCCGGAGTCCACGCCGAGGTCGCCGCGGTAGGCGTTGAGGAACAGCACCGGCATCTGCGGCCCGGGGAACTGCGAGACCATGCCCTTCTTGCTGAAGCCGCCGAAGGTCGGGGCGAAGACTCCCTGGAAGGCGATCTGCGTCTTCTTGCCGTTCTCGTCCCGGTAGTCGGGGACCTTGATCGCGCCGGTGGAGGTGAGGGGGCTGTCCTGCGGCAGGAACGCGACCGGGCCGCGGAACGCCACGTCTCCCTGGCCGTCGCGGACCGTGACGACGGGCGCGTAGCCGTGGCCGATGAGGAAGATCTTGGTGTCGTCGATCTGCAGCGGGTGGTTGACGTCGATACGGTCCTGGTGCTTCTCGCCGTCCGCGCCCTTCCACCAGGTGAGGTCGGCGTAGAACTCGCGCGCCGTGCCGCGCTGCGGCCCGTCCTTCTCGAACGTCGCCGTGAAGTCGTCCAGCGTGAAGCCGAACGCGTCGAGGTCGCTCCCGAAGGTGGAGTCCTGGAAGTCGTCGTACTGCGTGAGGGTGTTGGCGAAGCCGTCGCCCTCGATGATCAGCTTGCCGCCCTCGACGCGGAAGAGGTTCCCGGCGGCGAAGGCGACCAGGAGGACGAAGAGCGCGATGTGGAAGACCAGGTTGCCGGCCTCGCGCAGATAGCCCTTCTCGGCGGAGACCGCCGCCCCGCCGTCGCCCTCCGGGCTCACGGCGTAGCGGAACCGGCGCCGCCGGAAGACCCGCTCCGCGGTCTCGCGCACCTCGTCCGGGCCGGCGTCGGTCTCCCAGGTGGTGTACGCGGGCAGCCGCGTGAGGTTGCGCGGGGCGCGCGGCGGGCGGGCCCGGAGCTGGCCGACGAACTGCCAGGAGCGCGGGATGATGCAGCCGACGAGCGAGACGAACAGCAGGATGTAGATCGCCGAGAACCACACCGAGCTGTAGACGTCGAAGAGCTGGAGCTTGTCGTAGACCGGCGCGAGCGTCCCGTGCTCCTCGCGGAACTGGTTGACCGCGATCTCGTCGACGTTGTTCTGCGGGATGAGCGAACCGGGGATGGCGCCGAGCGACAGCAGGAAGAGCAGTATCAGCGCCACGCGCATCGACGTGAGCTGCCGCCAGAACCAGCGCGCCCACGCCACCAGCTCGCGCCCGAACGTGCCGCCCTGCGGCAGCGGGCTCTGCGGTGAGTCGTCGACCGGTGCCGTGGACAACTGGGATGCGGCGGCCGTCAGCTCGCGCTCGTCGGTCGTGGTCAAAGCTCAGATCCCCACCGTGAAGTTCGACGTCCAGACCTGCATCTCCATGATGATGCGGTCCCAGACGCCCGTGAGTAGCAGGATGCCGGTCACGACGAGCATGCCGCCGCCGATTCGCATGACCCACACATAGTGCTTCTTGACCCAGGCGAACGCCCCCAGCGCCCGCCGGAAGGCGATGGCGGCGACGATGAACGGCACCCCCAGGCCCAGGCAGTACGCCACCGTCAGGAGCGCGCCGCGGCCGGCGCTCGCCTCGTTCGTCGACAGCGCGAGCACCGAGATCAGCGTCGGCCCGATGCACGGCGTCCAGCCGATGCCGAAGACCATGCCGAGCATCGGCGCCCCGGCCAGCCCCACCGCGGGCCGCTTGTGGATCCGGAACTCCCGCTGCGTGAGCCCGCCGAGCGTGCTGCCCAGCACGCCCATGAACGTCAGCCCGAGCAGTATCGTCAGCGCCCCGACGACCTTGGAGATCGTCTCCCGGTGCGCCAGCAGGTTGTTGCCGACACCGCCGAAGAACGCGCCCGTCGAGACGAAGACCGCGGTGAAGCCGAGGACGAAGAGCCCGGCGCCGGCGGCCATCCGGCCGCGGCGGGCCTGCTCCAGGTCGGTGCCGCTGACCCCGGTGACGTAGCTGAGATAGCCGGGGACGAGCGGCAGCACGCAGGGGGAGAAGAAGGACACCAGGCCGCCGAGCACCGCGACCGGCAGGGCCAGCAGCAGGGCCCCGGTCAGCACGGTCTGGTTCGGCTCCACCATGGTCTTACGTCACTTCTCCTCGATGACCGGCTCGAGCGCCTTGCGCAGCTCCTTCTCGGAGAGCGGCTTGAGGGCCCGTACGGCGATCTTCCCTTCCCGGTCGATGATGAGCGTGGAGGGGATGGCCTGCGGCGCGAGGGTGTTCTTGGGGAACTTCAGGATCAGCTTCCCGGCCGGGTCGTACAGGCTCGGATACTCGATGCCGAAGTTGCGGTCGAACGCCTGGGCGGGGGCCACGTCGGGGTCGCGGGTGTTGATGCCGACGAACTGCACGCCGCGGTCGGCGGTGTCCTCGGAGACCTTGCGCAGGTTCGGCGCCTCGGCGCGGCAGGGGGCGCACCAGGAGCCCCACACGTTGAGGACGACGACCTTGCCGCGGTAGTCGGCGAGCGCGAGTTCTTCGCCGTCGGTGGTCTCGCCGGAGATGTCCGGTGCGGCGAGGCGCTCGCTCGCCTTGACCACGGTGAGCTGACCGGTGCCGCTGACGAACTGGGTGTTGCCGCCGGACGACGTCGCGTCGTCGCCGCACGCGGTCAGCGCCAGTGCGCCGGCGACGGCCGTGGCGGCGGCCACGAGGGTCCGGCGGCGGGGCCTCCTCGCAGAAATCATGTGAAAAGTTTCGCATGGGCTGCAGGGGGATCTTCTCCACCCCCCTTTAGCGCCGCGCGGCGGGGCAGAGGGGCTGCTCAGGGGTCCGCGTACGGGCCCGGAGCGCGCGGCGGCGAGCGGGGGCAGGGAACGGGGAAATGCCCGTGACCGCGCCCACCACCCGGCCACCACCCACCGGCCGCCGGCGAACCGCCGGCTACCCCCGCGGGGCGTTGGCGGCGGCCCCGCGGATGGCGCCGCGGCCGAACCTGCGCTGCGCCCCCGCGAGGAGGTGCGGCGGCACGAGATCCCGGGCGGGCTCGCTGTAGCCGACGGAGACGATGTCGTCGCCGTCGAACGTGAACGTCGTCAGCGACGCCAGCGTGCACTGCCGCGACCGCGGGTCGTGCCACAGCCGCCGCCCCTCGGCGAAGCTGCGCAGCACCCAGATCGGCAACTGGTGGCTGACGCAGACCGCCTCGTGGCCGCGGGCGGCCTCGCGTGCGGACTGCAGCGCACCCATCATCCGTACGACCTGCTCGATATACGGCTCGCCCCAGGAGGGGCGGAAGGGGTTGGTGAAGAACTTCCAGTTCGCCGGCTTGCGCAGCGCGCCGTCGCCGACGCCGAACGCCTTGCCCTCGAAGGCGTTGGCCGCCTCGATGAGCCGGTCGTCGGTGGCGACCTGGAGGCCGTGCGCCTTCGCGACGGGCGCGGCGGTCTCCTGCGCGCGCTCCAGCGGGGAGGCGACGACGTGCCGGATGTCGCGCGTGGCGAGGTGCTCGGCCACGCGCTCGGCCATCCGCCGGCCCAGGTCGGAGAGGTGGTAGCCGGGGTTGCGGCCGTAGAGGACGCCGTCGGGGTTGTGGACCTCACCGTGGCGCACCACGTGCACGACGGTGAGAACGCCTTCATCTTTACCGCGCATGTCAGCCATTGTGGAACGTCCTATTCGCCACCCTGTGACCCGCCCCCGTCCCCGGCCCGGGCGCCGGCCTGGGCCGCGGCGCGGGCCGCGACCGGCAGGGCGCGGGCGATCCGCTCCATCGCGTCCCCGTCCAGGGCCGTGGAGACGAACCAGCACTCGAAGGCGGACGGCGGCAGGTACACGCCCTCGGCGAGCATCGCGTGGAAGAACGCGGTGAACTGCTCCGTACGCTGCGCCTTCGCGCCCTCGTAGTCGACGACAGGGGAGCCGGAGTCGGTGAAGAAGACGGAGAACATGCTGCTCGCCGTCTGCACCCGGTGCGCCACGCCCTCCTTGGCCAGCGCCTCGGTGACCAGCTCCCGGAGCTGCCGCGAGACCGCGTCCAGCGTCTCGTACGCCGCGTCGTCCAGGAGCCGCAACTGCGCGAGCCCGGCGGCCGTGGCGACGGGGTTCCCGGAGAGCGTGCCCGCCTGGTACACGGGCCCGGCGGGCGCGAGGCGCCCCATGACGTCCGCCCGGCCGCCGAACGCGGCGGCGGGGAAGCCGCCGCCCATGACCTTGCCGAAGGTCATCAGGTCCGGGGTCACGCCGTCGACGCCGTACCAGCCGGCCCTGGAGGTACGGAAGCCGGTCATCACCTCGTCGGACACGTACAGCGCGCCGTACTCGGCGCACAGGTCCTTCAGCCCCTGGTTGAACCCGGGCAGCGGCGGCACCGTGCCCATGTTCCCCGGGGACGCCTCGGTGATCACGCAGGCGACGTCGCCGGGGTGTTCTTCGAACGCCGCGCGGACGGCTGCCAAATCGTTATACGGCAGTACGAGCGTCTCGCCGGCCTGCGCGCCGGTGACCCCCGGGGTGTCCGGCAGCCCGAGGGTGGCGACCCCGGAGCCGGCGGCGGCGAGGAGCGCGTCGACGTGCCCGTGGTAGCAGCCGGCGAACTTCACGACCTTCGCCCGCCCGGTGAACCCGCGCGCCAGCCGGATCGCCGACATCGTCGCCTCGGTGCCGGAGGAGACGAGTCGTACCTGCTCAGCGGGGGTGACCCGGGACACGATCTCCTCGGCGAGCGCCACCTCGCCGAGGCCCGGCGTGCCGAACGACGTACCGCGCGCGACGGCTTCCTGCACCGCGGCGGTCACCTCCGGGTGCGCGTGGCCGAGGATCATCGGCCCCCATGAGCACACCAGGTCGACGTACTCCCGGCCGTCTGCGTCGGTCAGGTACGGACCCTTCCCCGACACCATGAACCGGGGCGTACCGCCCACGGCCTGGAACGCGCGCACCGGAGAGTTCACGCCGCCGGGTGTCACGGCGCCCGCACGGTCGTAGAGCTTCTGCGAGACTGGAGCCTGGTACGGATAAGTCACGCAAGCCATGGTCTCAGAGTCGCGAGGCGACCGGCGTCGGGGTGTTTCGCGGGCCCGCTGCTGGGGATGTAGCTGAGACGATGATCGGGTTGCGCGGCGGGGGCAGTGCACATCTGAGAGCAGTCGGGTGGAGATATGCATCGCGGTGGCGAACTGGGCGAGGGGACGGATGACCGAGGGCCCCGGCGCGCCAGGTCAGGGCGCCATCGCCGGGTGAACCACGGCGGCGAGGGCGTGAGCAAGAACGACGGCCGCTCAGGCGGTGTGACGTACAAGTACTTCGGCGCGCCCGACGGCGCCACCGCGGCCCGCGTGCCCATCTCCATGCGCCCGGAGGAACTCGGCGGCGACGAACTCGGACAGGGCGGCCTCTTCGCGAAGGTGAAGCCCGAGACGATGTCGGCGATGGTCCTCACCGGCATCGAGGGCATACCGCTCCACAAGGTCCCGCCCCTGGAACTCGTCGTCCTCCACCCCGACTACGCGGTGGTCCGCCTCCCCATGACGGTCGTCGACCCCCTGCGCGGCATCGGCGAGGAAGAGGTCGGCGCCGCCGCCTTCATCTGGTCCACGGTCCCCGACCGCGGCGGCCCCCGCGACGCCTTCGACGTCTACCGGATGCTCCACGAATGGCAGGAGTTCGCCGACCGCCTCCACGAGGCCGGCCACCAGCCGTACTGCCTGGTGTGGCCCTGACCTGCGGCCTTACGGACTGAAGGGATCGGGCGGACCTGCGTCGCGTCGGGCGCGGGTCGGCTCGGGGCGGCTGGCTCGCCTTGCCCCTGCTACGTCGGCCAGCCGGCCTCCGGCGCGCTGACCCGCGAACTGCTCCGCTGGCGCCCGGCCGGCCCCGGCCTCCTGGAGGACCTGGGCAAGGGACACTACTTCAACCCCGGTCGCAGTCAGTAGCTGTTCACGAGTCGAGTCGGATGGGCGCCGGGGAAGGGTGCCCCCAGAGGGCTGAGCCGGTGGGCAGGACGGCGGCACCGGTCCGTGCGGTACGGCGCGTCGGGCAGTGCGTCATGGCCGGTTCTCGGCCGCAGCCCGGCGGCTTGAGTGACGTACCGGTCGCAGGCTCTCGGTCTGCCTCGTCTCACAGCACCCGGCGGAATCCGGGCAGCCGTCGTATGCGGTCGGCCAGCGGGAAGGTGGTCAGCAGGGCGAGTGCGGTGACCAGGCCGAAGGACGCGGAAGCCGGCAAGCCGCTGCCGCTGAGGGCGAGTTGCAGGGCGACGACGACGGGTACGTGGATGATGTAGACGGTGTACGAGGCGGAGGACGCCGCCCGGGTCAGGCGGTTGCCGGCGGTGAGCCGTTCCCGGAAGAGCACGAGCAGGCCGGTGATCAGGGCCGTGCACAGCGCGCTCTCGTACGCGCACCACAGCAGCGAGGGGCCGTTCGCGCCGCCGGGGCCGAAGAAGCCGGCGCCGGAGCCGACGGCGAACAGCGCCGCGGTCAGCGCGGCTCCGATGCCCAGCCAGATCCAGCCCGTCCTGGCCGGGAGCCGGTTCAGCCAGTCCCGGCGGTAAGCGAGGATCCCCAGGGCGAAGAACGCGGCGTACTGCGCCACCCGGGCCGGCTCGACCTGGATGAAGTCCAGGAAGGGGATCCACTCGTCGAGCGGGTAGCGCAGCCGGACGGCGAATGTAGCGGCGGCCAGGGCGACGGTGAGCTGGATCAGTGAGCGGTGGCCGGGCACCCGGGCCCCGGGCGGCGGTGCGGTACGGGGACGGTGCCGGTGCAGCAGCCGGGCGGCCTGGCGGCACAGCACGTACAGCACGCAGCAGACGAGCAGGTTCTGGATGAACCACAGGTGCCCGAACTGCAGGTCCGGCCAGGACGGGCCGCTCCAGTCGGCGGGTTCCTCGCCGAGGCCCAGGTAGACGTCGGTGAAGTAGCGGGGGAAGGAGATCGCGGGGTAGTCGCGGTAGCGGACGTAGTACGCGTACATCAGGCCCGGGACCAGCGTCAGCGCGCCGACGACGAGGGGGATGCCCAGCCGGGTGAGCCGGCCCGTGAGGAACGGCCGGCCGCCGTGGCGGTCGTAGGCGGCGGGCACGAAGAAGGCGGAGACGAAGAAGAACAGGCTCATGAAGAACGCGCCGTCGAACGCGGACAGCGTGCCCAGCACGCTGGTGCGCGGCTGGTCCTCCACGTACCACCAGTCTGCGGGGCCGTACGCCTGGGCGGCGTGGTGGGCGACGACCAGGGCAATCAGGGCGATGCGGAGGTTGTCCAGCCAGTCCAGGCGCCGGGCGGGCGCGGGAGTCGAAGTGTTCATGTGTTGAGGATGCTCAACACATGTACACCCTCGCGATGGTGCTAGCCCCCCTCTTGCCCCTTGAGGGCCCGCTCCGGGTCGGCGAGCAGGCCCCGGGCGAGCAGCCGTTGGTTGGCGGCACTGCGCGCCGCCAGCACGTCGGGGGCGAACATCGGACGGTCGAGGTTGGGCTGCATCACGGGCTCCAGCAGCAGCGGCCCCAGGATCAGGCACAGCATCTGGAACGGCGCCCACTCCTCGTCCACGCCGTCCGCGAGCCCGCCGGCCCGGCGGCTCAGCCGCTCCAGCTCCGCGCCCGCCCCCCGCAGCAGCCGGCCGAACAGCCCGGCGCTCGCGTCGCCGTCCTCGGTCAGCGCGTGCCGCAGATAGCCCCGCAGCACCGCATCCGCGCCGAACAGCCGCGCCGACACCTCGCCGAGCGAGACCATCAGCGCCGCCGGCCCCGGCTCCCCCGGCGCCGGCTCCAACTCGTCCAGCGCCGTACGGATCCGCTCCAGCACCTCCGCGTCCACCGCCGCCCGCAGCCCGTCCCTGGAGCCGAAGTGCCGCGTCACCAGGGCGGGCGACAGCCCGGCCCGTGCCGCCACCGCCCGCGTGGACGTCGCCTCGAACCCGCGCTCGGCGAACAGCTCCAGCGCCGCCCGCCGCAGCCGCGCCCGCCCGGTCAGATCCCCCTGCGCCACACCGTCCATGCCTCCGCACACTACGGGGACCGCAGAAGCGCGAGGGCCGCGAACCCCCGCTCAGATGTCAGCGCACCACGGCCGTGTCACGGCCGCGTCAGGGTGACGGCTTGCGGGCCACGGCGCCGAACTGGGGCACGACCGCGGGCTCGCCGACGGCGCTGGGCTCGGGGCGCCACCGCGAGCACGAGACGATCCCCGGTTCCAGCAGCTCCAGGCCGTCGAAGAACCGCGTGACCTCTTCCCGGCTGCGGGCGGTGATCGGCGGGGTGGCGTTCTCGTTCCAGAACTTCATCGCCGCCACGTTGCCCTCGCCGCCCAGCTCCACCGTGGGATGGGTGAGCGCCAGGTAACTGCCGGGCGGCACCGCCTCCATCAGCTTCCGTACGACCCGTTGCGCGTCGTCGTTGTCGAGGATGAAGTTGAGGATCCCCAGCATCATGACCGCCACCGGCCGGCCGAAGTCCAGGGTGCGCGCGGCCTGGCGCAGGATCGTCTCCGGCTCGTGGGCGTCGGCGTCGATGTAGTCGGTGGCCCCCTCCGGGGTGCTGGTGAGCAGGGCGCGGGCGTGGGTGAGGACGAGCGGGTCATTGTCGACGTAGACGATCCGGGACTCCGGCGCCGTCTGCTGGGCGACCTCGTGGGTGTTGTTCGCGGTCGGCAGGCCCGTGCCGATGTCCAGGAACTGGCGTATCCCCGCCTCCTCCGCGAGGAACCGCACCGCGCGCCCGAGGAACACCCGGTCGGCGCGGGCCACGTCGCGGATGATCGGGAACATGCCCGTCACGCGGTCGCCCACCAGACGGTCCGCCGCGTAGTGATCCTTGCCGTTCAGCCAGTGGTTCCAGACCCGGGCGTTGTGCGCCACGCTGGCGTCCACCGGACTGCGCGACTCCTGGCCTTCCCTCATGGTCCGCCCTCCCTCGGCCGATCCTGCCGACGCCATTCTGCTCCGCCCGTACGCGCCCTCTCTCCCCCCTCCGCCCCTGACGGCCACTGCCGCGCGGCGGCTGTCCGTACGACGGCGGGCTGCACCACCGCCAGGACCACGCAGAGGCCGGCCATGACGGACCACATGCCGGTGACGCCGGCGCGGTCGAGGAGTTGGGTGCCGAGCAGGGGGGCGGCCACTGCGGCGATGCCCCAACTGGTGCCGTAGACGGCGAGGTAGCGCCCCGTGCCGCCGGGGGGTGCCAGGGCCGCGACGACCGCGAGGGCCCTGCCGACCAGCAGCAGGTCTCCCAGGCTCCACACGACGGTCGCGGCGATGTGGGCGCCGGTGCTGCCGGCCGCGGCGTAGCCGGCGAGACCGGCGGCCAGGAGCGCGCCGCCGGCCGCGAAGGCGGCGGGCGCGGACCAGCCGGCCACCGGCCCGCGGCGCAGCAGCGGCTGGCCGGCGACGATGGCCAGCGCCGAGACGGCGAGCAGCAGGCCGGCGTCGGCGGGCTCCAGGCCGCGGTGGGCCAGGGCGAGGGGGAGCGTGACGGTGATCTGCAGGTAGACCAGGGCGAAGAGCGTGCCGGTGCAGAGCATCGCGAGGAGGGTGCGGTCGCGCCACGGGGTGACGGCGCCGCCGCCCCCGGCGGGACCGCCCTGCTGCTGCCCGTCGTCGGCGGGCAGCGCGAGGCGCACGACGAGGGCGCACAGCAGGCAGGTGGCGGCGTCGGCGACGAACAGCCAGCGCAGGTCCCACCGGCCGAGCCCGGCCGCCAGGACTCCGGCGGCCAGCCCGGCCACCGCGAGCGCGGCGTTGAGCAGGCTGTACGCGCGTACCCGTGCGGCGTCCGCCACGGCGTCGGCGATCACCGCCTGGCTCGGCGGCTCGTACAGCTCGAAGACCAGCCCGAGCAGTATCGCGAACCCCACCGCGGCGGCCAGGCTCGGTGCGGCGGCGATCCCCGCCTGAGCCACGGCGCAGCCCGTCAGTCCGGCGACCATCGTCCGCGACGCCCCCGGTGCCCACCACGGCCGCCCCGCCGGCCAGTCCAGATCGCCGGCACCCCGCAGCTCAAGGACACGCGGGTGCTGATCCTCACCACGTACGAAACCGACGCGTACGTCTTCGAAGCGCTGCAGGCGGGGGCCAGCGGCTTCCTGCTCAAAGACGCCGGACCGCGGAACTCCTGCACGCCATCCGGGTCGTCGCGGCGGGAGACGCGCTGCTGGCACCGCGGATCACCCGGCGCCTGATCGCCCAGTTCGCGGCGCAGCGGTCGGCGACCCGGGCGGGCGAGGAGCGGCTTGCGGTGCTGACGCGGTGGGGTGCGTCTCGTTGAGCAAAAGTCGGGTCGCGCGGGTGGTTTGTCCGTGTTTGGATTGCGGGCTACCCAGAGTTTGTCCCTGTGGCGTGCACTTGAGGGCTGCCGCCCGGGCGGCGGGCCGCCCATCCCGCCGGGTCTGCCCCGCATCCGCTCCCCCCTGCCCCCACTCCGCTCGGGTCCCCTCCCCTGGCCACGGTGGTACGACGGTTCCACGCGGACAACGGGACAACCCGGAGAAGGAGTTGGGCGTCATGGCCGAGAACATCGACGACGTCGTGGACGGGCTCGCCCGCATCGTGCGAGAGGCCCGGCGGGACAGCGACCGGGCCGGGTACTTCGCGGCCCTCTACCGGCAGGTGACCGTCGAGGTCCGTACCGCCATCCACAACGGGCAGTTCGACGACGGGCCCCGCATGGACCGCTTCGACACCCACTTCGGCAACCGCTACTTCGAGGCCCACGACGCCTGGCGCCGCGACCGGAGCGGCCCGCGCTGCTGGCGCGAGACCTTCGGGCTCCTCGACGACGACCGCACCGTCATCGTCCAGCACCTCATCCTCGGGGTGAACGCGCACATCAACCTCGACCTCGCCGTCGCCGCCGCCCGGACCTCCCCCGGCGAGGACATCCAGTCCCTCCGGCGGGACTTCCTGCTGATCAACGACATCCTCGCCCGGGTGGTCCTGGCCGTGCAGGACTCGGTCGGCGCCCTGTCGCCGCTGCTGTCGCTGCTGGACGCGATCGGCGCCCGTACGGACGAGCAGATCCTGGACTTCTCCGTCCGCCAGTCCCGGGAGGAGGCGTGGCACAACGCCGTCCTGCTCGCCGGCCAGAACGAGGAGCAGCGCGCCGCCACCATCGAGCGCCTCGACGTCCGCGCCGCCGTGCTCGCCCGGCTGACCGCCCGCCCGGGCGGCCTCGTCCAGCCGGCGCTGCAACTGATCCGGAGCACCGAGAGCGACGACGTGCCGGCGGTCATCGCCCATCTGGACAAGGCGATGGAACAGCCCGCCGCGCGGCGGCAGATGGCCTGACCTGCGGCGCGCCGGCGAGAGCAGCCCGTAGTCCCGCCTACCGCCCCGCCGCCGCGTCGATCCGCGCGGCGAGGGCGTCCAGGACCGCCGCGTGTGCCTGGTCCACGGCGATGTCCAGCCACATCCGCCCGGCCGCAGGGTCCTCATCGCGGCCCGTGCTGAACGTGAAGAACGAGCAGCAACCGCTCTCCCGCTCCGCCAAGTCCCGCACCTGCTCCTCGACCCCCGGCCCGTCCGCCAGCACCAGCCGCAGCCGCAGCGGCTCCGGCCGGGACAGTTCGGCGGGACGGGCCGCGAACAGCGCGTCCCACTCGGCGACCCGCAGGGGCTGCTCCGCGGTGGGCAGCGTGCAGGACTGCGGTACCCAGGCGAGGTCATTCATGGCGCTCACTCCCGTCGTCGCGCGTCCCGCAGACGAGGACCCGCTCGACGGTGAACCGGCAACCGGCAACCGTCATTCCCCGGGCGGCGGGGCGTGCAGGCCGCGGAGCTTGGCGGGGTTCAGCTGGATGTGCAGGTGCTGTACGAGGCCGGCGGTGAGGTCGTACGACATGGAGCCGATCGCCGTGCCGGCCTGGTCGATGACGATCCCCGCTGCGCCGTTGATCGTGGCGGCGCGCAGCCGTACGCCCGCCGAGACCGGCTTGCGCAGCACGCCGAGCACCCAGCGGGCCACGTGGTCCGGGCCGTACAGCGGGCGGCGGGCCGCGGTGACCACGCCGCCGCCGTCGCTCCAGGCGGTGACGTCGGGGGCGAGCAGCTCCATGACCGCGTTGAGGTCGCCGCCCGCGGCGGCGGCCAGGAACCGGGTGGTGACCTCCGTACGGCGGTCGGCGTCGGCGTCGAAGCGGGGGCGGCGGGCGTCCACGTGGGCGCGGGCGCGGCGGGCGATCTGGCGGACGGTCGGCTCGGGGCGGTCGAGGAACCCGGCGATCTCGGCGTGCGAGAAGCCGAACGCCTCGCGGAGCACGAACACCGCGCGCTCGACGGGCGAGAGCGTCTCCAGCACGACGAGCATCGCGGTCGAGACGGTCTCCGCCAGCTCGGCGTCGTCGGCGACGTCGGGCGTGGTGAGCAGCGGCTCGGGGAGCCAGGGGCCGACGTAGTGCTCGCGGGTGGCGCGGGCGGAGGTGAGGCGGTTGAGGGAGAGGTTGGTGACGGTGCGGACGAGGTACGCGCGGGGGTTGCGGACGGTGGCGCGGTCGGTCCGGTGCCAGGCCAGCCAGGCGTCCTGGAGTACGTCCTCGGTGTCGGCGACGCTGCCGAGGAGGCGGTACGCGGTGCCGAAGAGGAGCCGGCGGTGGTCGGAGAAGGGGTCGCCGGGGGGTGGGGTCCCCGGGAAGTCTCCCTCCGCGGGGGTGGCACCCTCCGCGGGGGTGGCACCTGGCGCGGGGGTGGCTTCCGGCGGGGATCCGGCCCCCTCCACGGATGCGGCCTCCTGCGAGGACGCGCCCCCCTCCCGGGACGCAGCCCCCGTCTCCCGCTCGTCGTCCCTCATCGCCTCATGCTCTCCGCGCTCCGGCCCCCTGGCAACGCCCTTACCGCCCGCCCGCCGCCACCCGCACCGCCCCGTCGTACGAGCCCCGCCCCGCCCCGCGCCGCGTGGCCCGCCCGCCCCGCGACAGCACCGTGGTCACGTTCATCCGCCGGCTCAGCCGGTACGTCACCACCGGGCTGGCGCTCACGAACTCCTTGTACCGCACCGCCCACCGCCCCCGCAGATACACCCGCCGCGGCGCGTCGTCCGCGTACGTGAACTGGATCACCGCGTCCCGCCGCCCCAGGCTCACCGGCTGGTGGAAGTACCCGAACCGGAACCGTCTCACCGCCCGCCCCCGCAGCGTCCGCGCGATGGCGTCCGCGACGTGCTGCGCCGTGGGCAGCCCGCTCTGGCACGTGCCGTGCACCTGCCCCCACGCCTGCCGTACTGCCGCCGCGTCCCCGATCGCGTACACCTCCGGGTGCGACACCGAACGCAGCCGGTCGTCCACCACGACCAGCCCGCGCGCGTCCGTCTCGATCCCGGCGCGGGCCGCGAGTCCGGAGACCCGGACGCCCGCGGTCCACAGTGTCAGATCGGACGGCACCTGCTCGCCGCCGGCCAGTTCGACGGCGTCGGGCAGCACCTTCGTGACCTCGGCCCCGGTGCGTACCGTCACGCCCAGGCGGGCCAGCGCGCGGTCCAGATGCGCGCGCGCCCGGTCGCCCATCATCGAGCCGGGCACGCCGCGGCTGAGGAGCGTGACCTCAAGACGCGGGTGGCTCTCGGCGAGTTCGGCCGCGGCCTCGACGCCGGTGAGGCCGCCGCCGCTGACGGTGACCCGGCCGCCGGTGACGGCCAGGGCGGCGAGGCGGGTGCTGAACTCGTGGGCCTCGCGGGGGTCGTTGAGGGTTACGGCGTGCAGGTCGGCGCCGGGGACACGGCTGGTGTCGGTGCTGCTGCCGAGGGCGTAGACGAGGGTGTCGTACGGGATGCCGGTGGTCCCCGGCCGCGCGGCCGGCCCGCCGTCGGACCCGTCCGCGGCGGTGCGTTCGACCGTCACCCGCCGCGCCCGCGGGTCGATCGCGACGGCGCGGCCCTGCACGAACTCGACGCCGGTGCCGGCGAGCAGGTCCGTGATGCGGTGGTCGGCGAGCCGCTGGCCGGCCGCGACCTGGTGCAGGCGCAGGCGCTCGGTGAACCGCGGCGAGGGGTTGACGAGCGTGATCCGGGTGCCGAGGCGGCGGGTGCGGTGGGCGGTGCGTACGGCGGCGAACATGCCGGCGTAGCCGGCGCCCACGACGACGATGCGGTGGCCACGGGGGCGGGCGGTCATCTGACGGCCTCCTTCGGTCTCGGCCCCCGCGGGTGCGGGAGCGACCATGGGACAGCCGACCGGGGCGAGACGTGACAGGGGAGGGTGTGAGCCGCGTCACGCTGCCCGCGCGGGGGCGGGAAGGTTCTCGTACGCGGGTGCCCGTACGGGCCGTACGCAGGGGATATCCGCTGCTGCCGCCGGCGGCGGGTCACTCGCGGCGCGGGCCGCCGTCGTCCTTGCCGTCCCGCTCGCCGCCGTCGCCGTCCCCTTCGGCGCCACCGTCTTCTTCGCCGCCGTCCCTGTCACCCCTGGCGTTCTCGTCACCCAGCTTCTTCAGGAACTCCGGGTTGTCGTCCGGCGCCACCCACGTCGAGCGCCGCCCGCCGGTGCCCCCGCCTGCGGCCGACGGGCCGCGGCGGTTCCTGCCGGCGAACAGCCAGCCGAGGGAGCCCAGCAGCGGGAACAGGATGATGAGGATGAGCCACGCGACCTTGGGGAGGTGCTTGGCGTCCTCCTTCTGCGCGGTCGCGCAGTCGATCAGCGCGTAGATCACCACGCCGAGGAGGACGATGACCGGCAGGTAGCGAAGCACGCGGCAAACCCCCTGAATGTCGCGGGGATACGCCCTGGCCCCCCACTGCGTCTCCGCGTCAGGTTAACGTCTCAGCGCCGGTCCTCGTCGGGTCCCTGGCGTCCTTCCGGGCCGTCCTCGTCCCGCTCGCCCTTCTGCTCCTCCTTGCGGTCCTCCTGGGGCCCGTCCTGCCCCAGCGAGCGGAGGAAGTCCGGGTTGTCGTCCGGCGCCACCCAGCCGCCCCGCCCCGGCCGACCCGGCCGCCGCGCGCCGCCCTCGCCGGCGATCACCGGCCGGCCGCGCGGCCGGCCGCCGACGAGCCATGCCAGCGGGCCGAAGAGCACCGAGCCGAAGAGCACGATGATCGCCACCCAGACCAGCTTGGGCAGATTCCGTACTTCCTTCTCCGGGGTGTTCAGGCAGTCGATGAACGCATAGATCCACACCGCCAGGACCAGGAGAAACGGCAGATACCTGAGCATGTGGGGCCCTTCGACGTGCGGCGGTTCTGCGGTGCGGCGGCGTCCGCGCCGGGTGCGGTGCGGCTCCGGTACGGACCCCGCGGTCCGTCCAGGGTAGTCCGTGGCGACGGCACCCCGGCAGTACCGCCGGGGACCACCCCCCGGCACAGCCCCCGCCCCCGCGCCCGCCCCGTACCCCTTCGCGGATCGCGCCCGGCGGCTGGCGGATACTGGGGCGCATGGCTTACGACGATCTCCGCTCGCTGCTGCGGGCCCTGGAGCGCGACGGCGACCTCAAGCGCATCAAGGCCGAGGTTGACCCCTACCTCGAAGTCGGCGAGATCACCGACCGCGTGAACAAGGCCGGCGGCCCCGCGCTGCTCTTCGAGAACGTCAAAGGCTCCGCCATGCCGCTGGCCATGAACGTCTACGGCACCGACCGCCGGCTCCTCAAGGCCCTCGGCCTCGGCTCGTACGCGGAGATCGGCGAGCGCATCGGCGGGCTGCTCAGGCCGGAGCTGCCGCACGGCTTCACGGGCGTACGCGACGCGTTCGCCAAGCTCGGCTCCATGGCGCACGTGCCGCCGCGGAAGGCGAAGGACGGGCCCGTACAGGAGGTCGTGCTCACCGGCGACGAGGTCGACCTCGACACGATCCCCGCGCTCTTCACCTGGCCGCAGGACGGCGGGTCCTTCTACAACCTGGGCCTCACCCACACCAAGGACCCCGAGACCGGCGTACGCAACCTCGGCCTCTACCGCCTCCAGCGCCACGACCGCCGCACCATCGGCATGCACTGGCAGATCCACAAGGACAGCCGCAACCACTACCAGGTCGCCGCCCGCCGCGGCGAGAAGCTGCCGGTGGCCATCGCCTTCGGCTGCCCGCCGGCCGTGACGTACGCCGCGACCGCGCCGCTGCCCGGCGACATGGACGAGTACATGCTCGCCGGCTTCATCGGCGGCAAGCGCGTCGAGATGGTCGACTGCAAGACCGTGCCGCTCCAGGTGCCCGCGCACGCCGAGGTGGTGCTCGAAGGCTGGCTGGAGCCCGGCAGGGAGCTGCCCGAGGGCCCGTTCGGCGACCACACCGGCTTCTACACCCCGCAGGAGCCGTTCCCCGCGCTGACCATCGACGCCGTCACGATGCGCCGCCGCCCGCTGCTCCAGTCCATCGTCGTCGGCCGCCCGCCGACCGAGGACGGGCCGCTGGGGCGGGCCACCGAGCGGTTCTTCCTGCCGCTGCTGAAGGTGATCGTGCCGGACATCGTGGACTACCACCTGCCGGAGGCGGGCGGCTTCCACAACTGCGCGATCGTCTCGATCGACAAGAAGTACCCGAAGCACGCGCAGAAGGTGATGTCCGCGATCTGGGGCGCGCACATGATGTCGCTGACCAAGCTGATCATCGTGGTCGACGCCGACTGCGACGTGCACGACCTGCACGAGGTCGCCTGGCGGGCGCTGGGCAACACCGACTACGCCCGCGACCTGTCCGTCGTCGAGGGCCCGGTCGACCACCTCGACCACGCCTCGTACCAGCCGTTCTGGGGCGGCAAGGCGGGCATCGACGCCACCTCGAAGCTGCCCGAGGAGGGCTACACGCGCGGCTGGCCGGACATGATCGTCTCCGATCCGGAGACGGCGGCGAAGGTCGACGCCCGCTGGCGGGAGTACGGGCTGTGACGGCCGCGGGGAGCGTCGTCGGGCCGGGGCCCGCCCGGTCGGGCAGCGGGGTGCGGGCGTTTCTGCGGCTGGTGATGATCGAGCACTCGGTCTTCGCGCTGCCGTTCGCGTACATCGCGGCGCTGACGGCCATGCTGCTCGACGGCGACGGGTCCGTCGAGTGGGGGACGCTGCTGGTCGTCACGGTCGCGATGGTGGCCCTGCGGACGTTCGCGATGGCCGCGAACCGGATCATCGACCGCGAGATCGACGGCCGCAACCCGCGCACGGCCCACCGCGAACTGGTCACCGGCGCCGTCTCCGTACGCTCGGCGTGGACGGGCGCGCTGATCGCGCTCGCGATCTTCCTGGGCGCCGCGGCGCTGCTGAACCCGCTGTGCCTGGCGCTCGCGCCGGTCGCGGCGGTGCCGATGGTGGTCTACCCGTACGGCAAGCGGTTCACGAACTACCCGCACGCGATCCTCGGTCTGGCCCAGGCGATCGGCCCGATCGGCGCCTGGCTGGCGGTCACGGGGGAGTGGTCGTGGGACGCGGTCCTGCTGGGGCTCGCGGTGGGGATCTGGATCGGCGGCTTCGACCTGATCTACGCCTGCCAGGATGTGGACACCGACCGCGCCCAGGGCATCCACTCGGTCCCGGCCCGCTTCGGCGTCGCGGGGGCGCTGTACGGGGCGCGGGTGGCGCACGTCGTGACGATGGCGCTGTTCGTCTGGTACGCGCTGGCGACGGATGCGGGCGCGCTGTTCTGGGCGGGGCTCACGGTGGTGGCCGGGGTCTTCGCGTACGAGCACAGCATCGTGCGCCCGGACGACCTGAGCCGGCTGAACCGGGCGTTCTTCACGCTGAACGGCGTGATCGGCATCGTCCTCTTCGCCTGCGCGGCAGCGGACCTCCTCATCCGCGACCTGGGCCTGTGAGACCCGGCCGTCTCAGCCCGCCTGCCGGCTCGCTCAGCCCGCCTGCAGCGCTGCCCGCCTGCGGTCGCTGAAGTAGAACGCCGACAGCACGCCGCCCGCCAGGCCGAAGAGGTGGCACTGCCAGGAGATCGACTGCTCCAGCACCTCGTCCGTCGGCAGCACCCCCCAGAGCATCGATCCGTACCCGAACGCGACCGCCACCCCGATCAGCACGTCGGATATCCGCCGGTCGACGAAGCCGCGCACCGCCACGTAGCCGAAGAGCCCGAAGACGACGCCCGACGCGCCCGCCGTGTGCGACCCCGTGGGCGAGACGAGCCACACGCCCAGCCCGCTCACCAGCGTGATCAGCGCGACCACGCCCACGAACCGGCCGATCCCGCGCACCGCCGCGAGGAAGCCCAGGATCAGCAGCGGCACCGTGTTCGCCGCCAGGTGGTCCCAGCCGAAGTGCATGAACGACGCCGGGATCACGTCCCGCAGCTCGCCGAAGTCGCGCGGCGTGATCGCGTACGTGTCCAGCTTGTTGCCGCCGGCCTGGTCGACCGCCTCCAGCACCCACAGCGCCGCCACCCAGGCGAGCATCACCACCGCGGCGCGCGTCACGTATATCCGCCCGCGCGGCGCCCGCGCCGGCCGTCCCGGCTGTGGCGCGGCGGGGCTGCCGTGCCCGTAAGGTTCGTACATCCCGAGCCCCCTTCGGACCAGTGTGTCCTCCCTGGGGGAAACGCAGCCGGCCTGCGCCGCGGTTCCCGTCGCCGGATAGGCTCGCCGCGTGGAGCCGCCGCACCAGACGCCGAACGAGGACCGGAACGACGACCCGAACGGGCAGCCGTACGAGGGGCCGTACGCCGGCGAGCCCGGCCGCGCCCCGCGCCGGCCCTGGGTCGTCGGCGTCTCCGGCGCCTCCGGCACCCCGTACGCCGCCGCCGTGCTGCGCGCGCTGCTGCAGGCCGGGGAGGCCGTCGACCTCGTCGTCAGCAGGGCGGCGCGGCTGACGCTGCTGGACGAGACGGGGGGCCCGTTCCGTGACGCGCACTGGCGCGCGGACCTGCGGCGCTGGCTCGCCACCGGCGCCGACGGCCGGCCGGACGCGTTCGACGTGGAGGTGGATCCCGCGGACGTACGGCACTGGGCGGCCGGTGATCTGGCCGCCGGCCCCTCCTCCGGTTCGTACCCCGCGAAGGGCATGATCGTCGTGCCGGCGTCGACCGCCGCGGTGGCCGGCATCGCGCTCGGGCTCTCCAAGGACCTGCTGCAGCGCGCGGCGAGCGTGACGCTGAAGGAGGGCCGGCCGCTGGTCGTCGTCGTACGGGAGACGCCGCTGCCCGGGCCGACGCTGCGGCAGATGGTCGCCCTGGACGAGGCGGGCGCCGTGGTGCTCCCGGCCGCCCCCGCCTTCTACGCCGGGGTCAACGGCGTCCAGGACCTCGTGGACTTCGTCGCCGGCCGCGCCCTGGACTCCGCGGGCGTGGCGCACAAGCTCTATCGCAGATGGGAAGGGGAGCTGGGGCGCTCCCGCTGACACCGCCCGACACAGCAGCAGGAAGGCTTGAGATCGCACATGGACGCCGTCGACAGGCAGCTCATCCAGGCCCTGCGGGAGAACGGCCGGGCCTCGTACGCCGAGCTGGGCCGGCTCGTGGGGCTCTCCGGGCCCAGCGTCACGGACCGGATCAACCGCCTGGAGGCCGCGGGGGTGATCACCGGCTACCGCGCCACCGTCGACGCCGCCCTGCTGGGCCGGGGCGTCACGGCGCTCATCGGGATCTCGCTCTCCGAGGCGGTGGACCACGACGACGTCGCGGACCGGCTGCGGGAGGAGCCGGAGATCGAGGACTGCTTCTTCATCGCCGGCAAGGCGTCCTTCATGCTCAAGGTGCGGGCGCCGGACGTGGACGGGCTGGGGAAGGCGGTCCGGCGGCTGTCGCGGATCAAGGGCGTCTCGCACACGGACACCACGGTGGTGCTGTCCACGGTGTGGGAGAGCAGGGTGGGGGAGATCGCGGAGGAGTAGGCCGCGTAGGCTCGGATGCGCGCAGAAGCGCAGGAACGTGACTTACGGGCTGGGAGGCGGCGCGTGGACGCAGAGCTCAGGCGCGAGCTGGCGGAGAAGGTGCGCGCGGGCGCGCGGCTGAGCCGGGAGGACGGTGTCGCGCTGTACGGGAGCGGCGACCTGGCGTGGCTGGGCGGGCTGGCCCACGAGGCGCGGACGCGGCGGCACGGGGAGCGCGGGTACTTCACCGCGTCCGCGGACACCTCCGACGCGGTGGCTGCGGTCCCGTACGGCGACGGCCCCGCGGAGCAGACGGTGGACGCGCTCCTGGCCCTCCGCACCCGGCAGGACGACGGCGCCGGCCTGCTCGCCGCCGTGCCGCTGGCGGCGGGGCAGGTCACGGGCGCGGAGGTGCTGAAGACGTTCGCGGTGGCGCGGCTGCTGCTGGACAACGTGCCGCACGTACGGGCCGCGTGGACCGCGTACGGCACGCAGACCGCGCAGCTCGCGCTGCAGCACGGCGCGGACGACTTCGCCCCGGCCCCGGGCGCGGACGGCACCCTGCCCGCCGGCGAACTCGTCGAGCTGATCCAGGACGCGGGCCTGCACCCCGTCGAGCGCGACGCCCGCTACGCCACGGTCCGCGAGCACGCGGGCCCGGACCCGGAGCGGCGCGAGGCGCCGCAGCCGATGCGCTTTTAGAGGACGTCATGACCCTGCACTACGAGCTGGACCCCGCGGTCACCCCTGCCCTGCGGGACGGCATATGCACCCTCTGGGCCGACGTCAGCAACGCCGGCGGCGCCGTGGGCTTCGTCCCCCCGGTGACGCCCGCGGACATCCGCCCGGAACTGGTCAAGCACCTCGTGGCCATGGCGGAGGGCCGCACCCGCCTGATCGCCGGGCTCGACGCCGCGGGCCGCCCGGCCGCCACCGCCTTTCTGACGCTCAACACGCACCGCCTGATGCGGCACTGGTGCTGGCTCTACACGGTGATGGTCCACCCCGATCGCCAGGGCGCGGGCGAGGGCCGCCGCCTCATGGCCGCGGCGGCGGACGCGGCGCGCGACCTGCCGGGGATGCGGGGGATCCGGCTGACGTGCCGGGGCGGGACGGGGGCCGACACGTTCTACGCGGCCTGCGGCTACAAGGAAGTCGGCCGCGTACCCGACGCGATACGCGTCGCGGACGACGACTACCGCGACGACATCACGATGTGGCTGCCGCTGCATACTTGATACGCGCACCACGCGGCACCCCGCGATCCGCACACCGCACCCCGCACGCTGAACCACCCTGACCGACGGAGCAGAGAGCAGAGAGAAGTTGTCAGCCGTGACCCCCAAACCGAACCCCGCCGTCCGCTACACCGCCATGCGCCTCGGCGTCTTCGCCGCGTCGTTCGTGATCCTGGCCGTCCTGGTCCGGATCCGCGCGCTCCCGTCGGGCCTGGGTGACTCGAACTACCTGTGGGTCATGGTGCTGGCGATCGTCGTCTCCGCGCCGCTGAGCTTCATCCTGCTGCGCCGGCAGCGGGAGGAGATGTCGGAGCAGATCGTGGGCCGGGTGCAGAAGTCGAAGGACCGGCTGGCGGCGAACCGCAGCCGCGAGGACGAGGCGGACGACGAGGCGCGGGGCACGGCGTCGTAGCGAGGCGTCATCGCGAGGCGTTGTAACGAGGCGTGAAAGGCGTCACCCTCAAAGCCACACTATGGGAATGTCAAAGCAGGAGTGTTAGTCTTCTCGTCATGACGACGACGGTAGCGGCGCTCCGCATGCCCACGAGCCCTCTGCTCGTGGCGCGCCTGCACGTCGATCTGTGCCGCTGCCTGTCCGCGGCATGTCAGAGCAGCCAGTCCCCCGCGCTCTGACCGGTCACACACCACATTCCCCAGCAGCAGCCGCGCGCCCGCTTCCCCTCCTCCCGCCACCGTGTGCGGACGGGGCCCCGGCGCGCCCAGTCACGGAGACGCCCGTGTCCACATCCACCCCTGTCCCCACCGCGCAGCCGCGCAGCGGCTTCCGGATACCCAAGGTGCCCTTCTGGGCCCAGATCCTCGCCGGCCTCGTCCTCGGCGTCGTCCTCGGCTGGGCCGCCCGTACCGGCGACGTCGCCTGGCTGAAGGACACCCTGGACCAGATCGGCACCATCTTCGTCCAACTGCTCAAGCTGGCGGTCGCCCCGCTGGTGTTCTTCGCCATCCTGGTGTCGATCACCAACCTGCGGAACGTCAACAACGCCGCCCGCCTCGCGACCCGTACCCTGCTGTGGTTCTTCGCCACCTCGCTCATCGCGGTCGCCATCGGCCTGGCCATCGGCCTGCTCACCAACCCCGGCGCCGGCACGGACCTGTCCCCGAAGGACGGCGCGGCCCCCGAGGACAGCGGCTCGTGGATCGACTTCCTCACCGGAATCATCCCGACCGACATCATCACGCCCTTCACCGAACTGAACGTGCTGCAGATCGTCTTCATGGCCGCGGCCCTCGGCGTCGCCGCCCTGAAGCTCGGCGAGAAGGCCCAGCCGGTCATCGCGTTCAGCGAAACGATTCTGGAGCTGCTGCAGAAGGCGCTGTGGTGGGTCATCCGCCTCGCCCCCATCGGCACCGTGGGCCTCATCGGCTTCGCGATCGCCGACTACGGCTGGAACCTGATCAGCAAGTACGCGACCTTCACCGCCGACGTCTACATCGGCTGCGCCCTGGTCCTCTTCGGCGTCTACCCGCTCCTGCTGGCCACGGTCGCCAAGGTCAACCCCCTGCAGTTCTTCCGCGGCGCCTGGCCCGCGATCCAGCTGGCCTTCGTCTCCCGCTCCTCGGTCGGCACCATGCCGGTCACCAAGAAGGTCACCGAACGCCTCGGCGTCCCCCAGGAGTACACCTCCTTCGCGGTCCCCTTCGGCGCGACGACGAAGATGGACGGCTGCGCCGCGATCTACCCGGCGCTGGCGGCCATCTTCATCGCCGAGATCTTCGACGTCAGCCTGGGCATCCAGGACTACGTCCTGATCGCCTTCGTCTCGGTCATCGGCTCCGCCGCCACCGCGGGCCTCACGGGCGCCACGATCATGACCACCCTGACCCTCTCCACCCTGGGCCTCCCCCTGGAGGGCGTGGGCCTGCTGCTGGCGATCGACCCGATCCTGGACATGGTCCGCACGGCGACGAACGTCGCGGGCCAGGCAGTGATCCCGGTGCTGGTCGCGTCGCAGGAGAAGATCCTGGACCGCGACATGTACGAGAACGCCACCAGCTTCGACCTCGACGACCCGGACCCGGCGAACTCCACCCCGCCCACCACTCCAATCCCGGCAACAGCCTGAGACCGCCCCACCCGAAAGCCGAACGCCCGCACCCCGAAAATCCCGGGGCGTTCGCATGTAGTGGGCGCGGATTGAGCCGTTGTTGCCGGATCGGACTCCGAGGCGGGGTGCGCCACGACCCACCGGACGCCCCCGGACCGGGCCGGACATGGTCTCGGGGACAAGGCGTACTCGTCGCGGGCGATCCGTTCGGATCTGCGGCGCCGTGGGATCCGGGTGGTGATCCCGCAGTCCTCGGACCAGGCCGCCAACCGCAATCGGCTCGGCGGTCGCGGTGGCAGGCCACCGGCCTTCGACCGCGGGAGCTACAAACAACGAAAAGCGGTCGAGCGGACCATCAGCAAACTGAGGCAATGGCGCGGCCTGGCCACCCGCTACGACAAGACCGCCACCACCTCGCCGGGCTACACCTCGCCGCCATCCACATCTGGTCTGCAAGGTGATCCCCAAGAAACGGCCTAGCCGTCTCCCATGAGGATCCGGTGGAAATCGGCTGGGTCTTCAATCGTGATCTGGTCGGCATCGGGAGGGGTGATCGCCGCCGTGACGCCGAAGTCCCAGAACTCGGTGACCTTCCAGATCTGACGATTGCCGGCGGAATTCTGGATCGCGATCCGGCGTGCTAGGCCCGCGTCGTCCAGCCACACCTCTGCCGGCAGCTCGCGCAAGTGACGGAATGACCCTTCCGGCACTTTGATCCCCGTGGGCAGGAGTTCGTCCGCTGCCGGGATATCGAGGGTGAGTCGATAGTGAGTGGTGGTGGCGTCACGGATGGTGCCCGTACCGGCCTCGATGATGTCGCCACCGGCACCGAACAGGGCATCCAGTGGCCAGAGCGGATCGTGAGAGCTGCGCGGGCCGTCCCGGTCAACGTCGTCGGGAGCGGCGAACCAGGAATCACCTACACGCATCAACCTGCTCGCTCCGTCGTAGAGGTTCTCGTGCGGTTTGGTGATTGCCTCTGGCGCGTTCTGCATGCCATCCCGGATATGTGCGGGCAAGAGAAACTCAGACACCTGCGCCTGGCGGGCTGCGAAATCGACCACGCCCTCGCCGTCCCACTCCCGCTCCCGCTCCTCGAATGTGGGCGCACCGAAATGTAACCCAAACGACAACCGCGCCGAACCGGCCGCCGAGGTACGCGCAGCAGCGGCCTGCACACGAGCAGTGACGCCCTCGGGACTCCCTGTCATGATCCGATCTCCTCGTCGCGAGTAACCCAGGCTACCCGGCTCGGAGTTCGCAGAAGAGTCCCGGCGCACGCCGGACATGAGCAGCCCACATCTTGCTCCGGTGATCCCGGTGGGGCGCGAACTCGCTGGAACCGATTTCGTGATCAACCAGATGGGGCCAGAACCTCGTCCGAGGGTGGGGCCAGATCACACGCTAGGAGTCAGACTCCGCGCCGCGCGGCGTGACTTGGAGGAGTCCAGCTCCGGCGGCTTGCGGCGGCCCCTGCCGACGCTGAAGACGTCAACCCTCTCCCATCACACCGGCGGCGACGGTGCGGCGGCGCTCAAGGTTCTCCGGGCGGTCGCCCCGCCACACTGTGAGTGCGTCGACCACTTCCCGGCTCTCAGCGATGGTGGCGGCGGCCCTGGTGCGTCACGATGCCGCCGACGCGGTCGGAGCGGTAGACGCGCTTCACCTTCTGGATCGTCCACGCCGTCCCGTACCGGACGTTCGTGCGCTTCGCTCGTTCCACAGCCGCGCCACGTCGCCGGTCGTCTTCAGCTCCATGAGCATGCGGTAGCCCTCCCGGATCAACTCGACCTCGTCCGGAACGAGTCACTGGAAGCTGGACCCCGGCTCGAAGCCGAACACGCGCGGTCCGCCCGCGTGCGGCTTGCCCAGCTCCGGGCGCTCGCGTAGAGCGGCGTTGACGCTCTCGGCCATGCGCTCGGTCTCGCCCTGGTCTCGGCTCCCGGCCGGCCAACATACCTACATGAGGTCCGGCTGCGAACGTCGCGGGCCAGGCAGTGATCCCGGTGCTGGTCGCGTCGCAGGAGAAGATCCTGGACCGCGACATGTACGAAAACGCCACCAGCTTCGACATCAACGACCCCGACCCGACAGCCCCCACCCTGCAACAAACCCCGGTCACCACAGCGGCGTAACAACTCCTGCGCACCACGCGACGCCCGCAGACCCGCACCGGTTGGCCCTCCCCCCGCCCCGGGGCGGGGGGGGAGGCCAGTACTGCCCGTCCGGGCGGTCCGGGGTGGTGTACGCCGCGTGCCCGCTGTGGGCCGCGGCCCAGGTCTTCTGCTGCTCGCTACCGAGGACGGGGCATGGAGCGGGCAGGGAGGGAATGTCCGTGTCTGTCGCCGTAGACCGTGCCACTGCCTCGTCACGCGAGACAGTCAAGGAGCGACAGAGGTGTCGAGGAAGAAACCGGGGGCACCGTCGCGTAGCGCACACCTCGTGGAGCCACTGCTGTGAGCGGGACCTGTTCGTGGCGTAGTGGGCCGGGGTGGTGGGTGTGAGGTGGGTGGTCGCGTTTCCGCATCTTCGGCCAGATGGCCAATAGCATGGCGGCTATCTGACCACGTAATTTCCGTCTGAGTGACCACGAAAGTGTCGTCCATGTGACCGTTGATGTGGGATGTGTGGCAGCCTGAGACGTAATTCCACCCCTCGTGACCTGATCCCGCGCCAGGCAGAACGCCTCGTCAGCGAGTCTCTGGAGGACACGGGCGTCGTTCTCGTCAATGGTGCCCGGCAGGCAGGTAAGTCCACCTTGACCCGCTTGAGCACCGCGCACCGCCCCGATGCTGTCATCCGGCTGCTCGACGACAGGATGAGATCCAACTGGTGCCGGAGCTGCTGCGCTCGATCAAGGTAGAGGCCGACCTGGATCCGACTCCCGGCAGGTTCCTGCTCACCGGCTCCTCCCGGATCCTGGCCCTGCGCACGCTGCCGGACGCACTGCCTGGTCGTATGGAAGTGATCGAGCTCTGGCCGTTCTCGCAAGGTGAGCTGCACGACGGCCCCGATCGGTTCATCGACGCCGCGTTCGCGCACGGTCCTGCCCTCACGCACACCTCTGCTCTGCGGAAGCGCGACTACCTTGAGCGAGCCGTCGTCGGCGGCTTTCCTGAGGCGGTCCGGCGCACCTCGAAACGACGCTCCGCGTTTCTCAGCTCCTATCTCTCCACCCTGATCGAACGCGATGTGCTGGAACTGGCGAGCATCGAGCGCCACGGCGAACTGCTCAAGCTCGTCGCCCTGCTCGCGGGACGGGCAGGCGGTCTCCTCGTTCCCGGGACGCTCGCCGGCGCATCCGGCATCCCGCGTACCACCCTCGTGCGTTACCTGGAACTGCTTTCCTCGGTATTCCTCATCAAGACCATTCCGGCCTGGTCCTCCGGCGTGACGCAACGTGCCGTAGCCACGGGCAAACTCGCCTTCGTAGACACCGGAATCGCCTGCCATCTCATCGGTCAGGACGCCAACCGGCTGGCCGAACCCGATGGCGCGGCCGGTCCCATGCTGGAGAACTTCGCCGCCATGGAGCTGGCCCGCCAGTTGACCTGGTCCGAGCAGCAGGGACGTCTGTACCACTACCGCACCAAGGACAAGGTTGAGGTCGACGCCGTCATCGAGACGCCCGATGGCCGGGCAGTCGGAGTCGAGGTCAAGGCCGGTGCCACCGTTCGTACCGATGACCTGGCCGGACTGCGGAACCTCGCCCGGCTCCTGGGCGATCGGTTCGTGGCCGGCTACGTCCTCTACACGGGGGCCCAGACACTCCCGTTCGGTGACGGCATCCGCGCCCTGCCGATGGAGGCGCTGTGGCGCCTCTCCCCCTGACTCTCGCATCATGTGGGGTCCCGTGTGCGCCTTTGGCTGTGGGGTGAGTGGCGTGGTGTGGCAACTACCCTGGGCTGGAGGTTGGTTGATGCCACAAGGGGGCGCCGGTGGTCATTCGGATCAGCATGGACGGGTCGGGTGCGGAAGACGAGTTGAGGTCGCTTCGCGCGTGGCTGGAGGCTGAGCCGGAGGTCAGCCGGCATGCCGCGATGTCCTGGGCGGGACCGCCCTCCCGGCCCGGGCGTATGGGACCGGAGACGACGGAGTGGCTCCAGCTCGTCACCGACACGGCCTGGAACGCGGCCAACTTCGTGCTGGCGTACGTGGCCTGGCGCCGCACTCGGCACGACAAGCCCACGGTCACCGTCGAGCACAACGGGGCCACGGTGAGGATCGACGATGCCGACCCGGAGACCGTCGCCGCCTTGACCAGGGCGCTTACTCGGGGGTAGGGGGACGTGTTCTTTCCTGACGCGGGCAAGTCGCAGGCTGTGCTCGTCGGCGTGGGCCGCCATGAGCATCTGGACAGCCTGCCGACCGTGGGGAACAACCTCACGGCGCTGTCCTCAGTACTGATGTCGGCCTCTTCCTGGTCGCTGCCGGAGAACAGCCACTGCAGGGTCGTCCAGGACCCGGAAAACGTGGACGACGTCGTCCACGCCGTACGGCACGCGGCGCGCGCCGCCTCCGATTCGCTCCTCGTCTACTACGCCGGGCACGGTCTCATCGACCCCCGCAACGGAGAGCTGGGCCTCTCGCTCGTGAAGTCCCGGCCGCAAGAGCCCTACACGGCCGTTCGCTACGAGTACCTGCGGCGAGAGATTCTCAGCACTCGCGCCTCGCGGAGGATTGTCGTCCTGGACTGCTGCTTCGGTGCCAGAGCCTTCCCGGCCATGGGCGATCCCACAGACAATCTCCTGGAGCATGCTCTCGTGCAGGGCACGTATCTGATCTCCGCGGCCGGGGAAACCAGGGAAGCGCTGGCGGACGACGGGGACGGGTACACGGCCTTCACCGGCGAGCTGGTGCGTCTGTGCCGCCAGGGCATCGCGGACGGGCCCGAACTGCTGGACCTGGACACGATCTTCCGGCACATCGAGGCCGAGATGCGCGCGAAGTCCCGGCCGATCCCCAGACAGCGCATCGCTGATCACGCCGGGCGCCTGGCGCTGGTACGTAACCCGGCGTACCGGAGGCAGCCACCCACCGCGCCGCCGCCTGCCGAGGAGAGCGAACCCGCCCCTCCTTCCGGCCCCGTGCCCGGCTCCGGCCCTGGCCCCGGCCCCGGGGCGGGCGACCACAGTGCCGCGCCGGACGATCCTTCAGAGGCGGCAGACTCGGTCGAGACGGTGTCCAGCAAGACGGGTTCCAGGCGGACGGAACCAGGGACGCTTCTCCTGCCCGTACTCGCCGTCATCGGCTTGTTCGGCGTCCTTGCCCTTGTCGCGTATCTCAATCCGGCGGGTGATCCCACCCCGGGGCTGGACTACTCGGCCGGAGACAAGCCCACCGAAACACACGAGGGATGCCGGGCACCTCAGGCCGGCGGCGGCTGTTCGGGCGCCGGGTGGTCATGGGACATCCCCGGGTCACGGACGATACGGACGACACTGAGGCCGGACGACGCCGGGACGGACCGGGGCCTGGGCGGAGAGCTGCGGCTGGAGGAGGACTGCGACGCGACGGTGAAGTGGGCGGTCACCGCTGACGAACGCCGGGTGGGAAGCGGCACCCTCGGGCCCGACGACACCCGGTACTTCACCGAATCCCTCCCCCGCGGCGTCGAGGACATCGAGATCACCGCGCACCGCACGGACTCCGCAACCTGCGACGCACGGCTGTACTGGGACGGCGCGGGGCTCACTTCTTGATGACCGTCGGGTTGCTTCCTGCCTGCCCGCCGAGTTCGCCGTTGCATTTCTGTCAGACTGCGGTTGTGATCACCAGGCTTGCGGGTGAGCAGGACTTCTCCGGGTTTCTCGGGCTTGCCGCCGAAGTTGAGCAGTGGTTCGGCCCCATGGTGGGAGAGCCCGGCTTCCGTGATGCCGTCAGCGGGCACATCGGGCGGGGTGACGCGCTCGTCGCCGTCGACGGGGATGAGGTCGTCGGGGGGTTGTTGTTCGGGGGTGTGGCGCCCGTTTACCGGGTGCACTGGCTGGTCGTTTCGGAGAAGGTGCGGGGTCACGGCGTCGGGCAGGCGTTGATGGAGGACGCGGAGCGGCGCTTCGTACGGGGGCGGGGGGCCGGGTGCGTGGAGGTGGTGACGTTCGGGGCCGACTATCCCGGGGCCGTCGCCAGCGGGGCGCGGGTCTTCTACGAGCGGCTGGGGTTCAAGCCCGCCGAGGCCGCCCTGCCCGGGCCCGAGGGGGGTTCGCGGCAGGTGTTCCGGCGGGTGGTGGGGGAGTGAGGGGCCGGGTTCGTACTCAGACGGGTTGAGTACCTGCGCTCTGTTTCGGGGTGCGGTGGGTCGTGACGCTGGTGGCATGCTTCGTGTGCTGCGGGCTCTTCTGTTTCAGCTTCTCTCGTTTGCCTTCCTGGCCGGCGCCGCCACCGGCGGCTGGGCCGCGTGGCTGGGGTGGGACCAGCGCCGCGACGAGACCGGCGACGATGCCACCGGGCCGTACGCGGCGTGGCAGGTCGGCGGGCTGGTGCTGACGCTGCTCGTCGCCGTGGCCGCCGTCGCGTACGTACGGCACTTCGTGCCCGCCGTACTCGGGTCCACCGCCGGGCTGACCTTCGCCTCGTACTATGACTGGTCGGACGACGCCAGCGGGCTCTACGCCGTCGCGGTCGCGCTGATCCTGATGGGCACCTTCGTCGGCTCCGCCCTGGTCGCCGTCACCGTCGGCTCCCTGCGCGGGGAACGCGGCCACCCAGGCCCGGGGCGGCAGGCTCTCACCGTCGTCCGCTGAGGGCGCAAACGGAACCGGGAGTACCGACCGCGGCGTCCTCTGGCGGAGTGGCCGGGTGTTCGCGAGAATGCGGCGTCCGCCGCCCCGCGAGTCGTACCCGGCAGACGCGAACGTCACGGAGCCCCACCATGACGCAGTCCGCACCACAGCAGCACCCCGCGCCGCCCGCTCCCCAGTCCCAGTACCTGAAGGAGATCAACTCCAAACTCCGCCCCGGCACCGCCGTCCCCGCGCTGCTGCCCCCCGTCGTCCGCGCCGACGCCCGCGGCGTCCGCGAAGCGGTCGTCCCGCCCGCCGCGCCCCAGGTGACCCGGGGCTCCCTCGCCGACATCCCCTTCGACAACGCCGCCCACGCCCCCGGCGAGCCCGTGCTCGCCCGTCCCCGCGCGGACGGGACCTGGGCCGACGTCACCGCCGCCGAGTTCGCCGAGCACGTCCTCGCCGTCGCCAAGGGCCTCATCGTCTACGGGATGCGCCCCGGCGACCGGCTCGCGATCATGTCGCGTACGACGTACGAGTGGACCCTGCTGGACTTCGCCGCCTGGGCCGCCGGCCTCATCACCGTGCCCGTCTACCCCACGTCCTCCGCCATCCAGGCCCGCCACATCCTGCACGACTCCGGCTCGATCGCCTGCGCCGTGGAGAGCGTCGACCAGGCCCGGCTGATCAGCGGCGTACGCCAGGACCTGCCGCACCTCGCCCACCTCTGGCAGCTCGACACCGGCATCCTCGGCCAGCTCGCCGCCGCCGGCCGCGACGTCCCCGACACCCTCGTGCGCCAGCGCCGCGCCGGCCTCGGCCCCCACAGCGTCGCCACCGTCATCTACACCTCCGGCACCACCGGCCTGCCCAAGGGCTGCGTCCTGACCCACGGCAACTTCCTCGCCGAGGTCGACAACGCCATCGAACTGCTCTACCCCCTCTTCAAAGCCATCAGCGACGAGCCCGCATCCACCCTCCTCTTCCTCCCCCTCTCCCACGTCCTCGGCCGCATGACCGCCATCGGCTGCCTCCGTGCCCGCGTCAAGCTCGGCCACGCGCCCAGCATCCAGACCGACGACCTGCTGCGCGACCTCGCCGGCTTCCGCCCGACGTTCCTCGTCGGCATCCCCTACGTCCTCGAAAAGGTCTACAACACCGGCCGCGCCACCGCCGAAGGCATCGGCCGCCTTGCCTCCTTCGACCGCGCCGCGAAGGTCGCCGTCCGCTACGCCGAGGCCCTGGAGGCCGAGCTGCACGGCGAGGGCCCGGGCCCCGGGGCGGGCCTGAAGGCGCTGCGCAAGCTGTACGACGCGCTGGTCTACCGGCGTATCCGCGCCGCGCTCGGCGGTCGCGTCAAGTACGCGATCTGCGGCGGCTCCCCGCTCGGCCGCCGCCTCGCCGCCTTCTACGCGGGCGCCGACGTCATGGTCTTCGAGGGGTACGGGCTCACCGAGACCACCGCCGCCGCCACCGTCACCCCGCCGCTGAAGCCCCGCTTCGGCACCGTCGGCTGGCCGCTGCCGGGCACCGGGATACGTATCGCGTACGACGGCGAGGTGCTGGTGCGCGGCGGGCACCTGTTCTCCGGCTACTGGGACGCCGAGGCCGGCGTCACCCGGCTCGACACGGTCGACGGCTGGTTCGCCACCGGCGACCTCGGCGAGCTGGACGCCGACGGCTACCTGACGATCACCGGCCGCAAGAAGGACCTCATCGTCACCGCCTCCGGCAAGAACCTCGCGCCCGCGCCCCTGGAGGACCGGCTGCGGGCGCATCCGCTGGTCAGCCAGTGCCTCGTCGTCGGCGACGACCGCCCGTACGTCGCAGCGCTGATCACCCTCGACCCCGAGGGGCTGCGGCACTGGCGGATGATGCACAAACGGGAGTACGTGCCGACCCCCGACCTCGTCCGCGACCCGCTGCTCCGCGCCGACCTGCAGCGGGCGGTGGACGCGGCGAACGAGCTGGTCTCGCGCGCGGAGTCGATCCGCCGGTTCGCGGTGCTGCCGGCGGACTTCACGGAGGCGGGCGGGTACGTGACGCCGTCGATGAAGCTGAAGCGGGCGGCGATCGTACGGGACTTCGGGCAGGTCATCGACGAGCTGTACGCGGCTGACGGCTGACGGCTGACGGCTGACGGCGGGCGCGGGCGCGGGACGGGCGGTGCGCGCGGGGCGTTCACGTGCGGGTGCGGGTGCGGGTGCGGGTGCGGGTGCGGGTGCGGGTGCGGGTGCGCTAGCTGGTGTGCGGTCCTGCTCCCGTACGTCCCCGGCGCTGCTCGTCTGCGGGGTCCCCCGGGTACCGGCCCCCCCGCGGGCCGCTACCCCCGTGCCGCGTCCGCCAGCAGCCGGCGCAGCGACGCCCGCGCCGGCGGGCCCCACGTCGCCTTGCCGCCCGCCCGGCCCTGTACGCCCGCCTCACCGATGAGCAGCCCGGCCAGCGCGCGCACCACCGCGACGCCGCGGGCGCGGCGCAGCGTCGCCGCGTCCACGGCCGGTTCGTACGCGGTGTGGAAGCGGTCGGCGGCGGCGTCGTCGGGGAGCAGGATCCACGGGGCGGCCAGGTCGAGGGCCGGGTCGCCGGAGCACAGGTCGCCGAAGTCGACGACGCCGCACAGGGTGCCGTCCGCGGTGAGGACGTTCGCGGGGTGGAGGTCGCCGTGGAGCCACAGCGCGGGTCCTGTCCACACCGGCGCGGCGACGGCGTCGTCCCAGACGGCCCGTACGGCATCCGCCTCCGCGTCCGTGACCAGCCCAAGACCGGCCGCCTCGGCGAGCTGCTGCTCGAACCCCCCGGCTACCTCGGCGAGCGGCCCGCCGCGGCCCCGCCCGGCGGGGGCGCCGCCGGGGGCGGGCCGGTGCAGTGCGGTCAGGAACGCGGCCAGGGCGTCGGCGGCGGCCGGGCAGGGGGTACCGCCCACGCGCGCCTGCGCGCTGTGGGGGAGGGTGACCGGGGCGCGGTCGGCGGGCGTGCCGGGCACCCAGGTGGTGACGATCCAGGGGCGCGGGAAGCGCGCGGAGGGCTCGCCGAGGCGCTGCGGGACGGGCACGGGCAGGGGGAGGAGCGGGGCGAGCTCCGGGAGCCAGGCGTGCTCCTTGCGCAGCAGTTCGTCGGCGGACTCCGTCGCCCACGGGAGCCGTACGGCGAGGTCGTCGCCGAGCCGCCAGAGCTGGTTGTCCCAGCCGTGGGCGCCGAGCCTGAGGGGGTGGTCGGCGAGGTCGGGGTGCTGCTCGCGCAGCAGCGCGCGGATCAGCTCCGCGGTGATCTCGGGATGGGCGCTCCCGGCTTCCGCGCCTGTCTCGTGCTCGGGCTCCGTGCTCGTCTCCGCGTCGCTCATACGACGCCACCGTAACCGGACCGTGTCCGGCCCCACCCACACCCGGGCATGAGAAAACCCCCGCCAGGATGACGGGGGTTCCTCAGGTCAGCGTGAGGCTTGCGTCACGACGGGGAGACGTTCGCCGCCTGCGGACCCTTCGGGCCCTGCTGCACGTCGAAGGTCACCTGCTGGTTCTCCTCGAGCGAGCGGAAGCCTTGGGCGTTGATAGCGGTGTAGTGGACGAAGACATCGGGACCGCCGCCGTCCTGGGCGATGAAGCCGAAGCCCTTTTCAGCGTTGAACCACTTGACGGTTCCGGTAGCCATAAGCCCTCCTTGGGCCAAAGGGTCGCCCTGCCCCAGAGCCTCGAAGAAGCCTGAAAACGACACATGCCCGCGGCGTCACAAGCTCCGCAGGCACGGTACTGCAAGGAAACCAAACTGCAACTTGCGGTTGAGCCTAGCACGCGCGGGCCCGCCCCGGTAGGGAAAGGATCACCATGTGGTGAGCCCCCGCACCCGTGTGCGGCGGGTGCTGCGGTTAGCCTCAGAGCCGTGACAGCACGATCTGACGCGGGAGCCCGGCGCCGGCCACGAGTCGGCCACATCCAGTTCCTGAACTGCGTCCCCCTCTACTGGGGCCTTGCCCGTACGGGCACCCTGCTCGACCTGGAGCTTTCGAAGGACTCCCCGGAACGGCTCAGCGAGCAGCTCATCGACGGGGAGCTGGACATCGCCCCCGTCCCCGTCGTGGAGTACCTGCGACACGCCGACGAGCTCGTCGCCCTGCCGGACATCGCCGTCGGCTGCGACGGGCCCGTGATGTCCTGCGTGATCGTCTCGCAGCGCCCGCTGGCGGACCTGGACCGGGAGCGCGTTGCACTCGGCTCCACCTCCCGCACCTCCGTGCGCCTGGCCAAGCTTCTGCTCGGCGAGCAGTACGCCATTGCGCCCGACTACTACTCCTGCCCGCCCGATCTCTCGCTGATGATGCGCGAGGCGCAGGCCGGGGTGCTCATCGGGGACGTCGCCCTGCGCGCCTCGCTGCACGACGCCCCGCGGCTCGGGCTGCACGTGTACGACCTCGGGCAGATGTGGAAGGAGTGGACCGGGCTGCCGTTCGTCTTCGCCGTGTGGGCCGTACGCCGCGACTTCCTGGCGCGCGAGCCCGAGCTGGTGGCGGAGGTGCACCGGGCGTTCCTCGACTCCCGTGACCTGTCGCTGGCGGAGGTCGGCAAGGTCGCGGAGCATGCGGCGCGGTGGGAGTCGTTCGACCCGGAGCTGCTCGAACGGTACTTCCGTACGCTGGACTTCCGGCTGGGCGGCGAGCAGTTGAAGGGCATCGAGGAGTTCGCCCGCCGGGCGGGCTTCCCGGATGAGGCGCGGGTGCGGCTGCTGCCGGCGGCGGGGTCGTCGGCCGGGGCCGGCTGACCCGGTGCTCTTGAACCGGGGAACCTGACCGGGGGCCTCCTGATCCGGGCCTCCTGAACCGGGCCTCCTGAACCGGGCCTCCTGAACCGGGGCCTCCCGAGCCGGGGCCGCCTATGCTGGGGCAGCCACAGAAGGGGCGTTCGAGGGGCCCGTAGGAGAGGCGGGTCCGGGGGGAGTCCATGCAGCCAGCACAGAGCGGTGATCCCGAGGTCGTCGGCCCGTACCGGGTGCTGGGCAGGCTCGGCTCCGGCGGCATGGGACGGGTCTATCTGGGCCGCAGCCCGGGCGGCGCCACCGTCGCCGTCAAGGTCGTCCACCCGCACTTCGCGCACGACGAGGAGTTCCGTACCCGCTTCCGCCGCGAGGTCGAGGCCGCGCGCCGCGTCGGCGGTGCGTGGACCGCGCCCGTGCTCGACGCCGGTCCCGACGACGACGTGCCGTGGGTCGCCACCGGGTACGTCGCCGGGCCCAGCCTCAGCGACGCCGTCGCCGAGCACGGGCCGCTGCCCGAGGAGACCCTGCGTCCCATGGGCGCCGGGCTCGCCGAGGCGCTGGCGGCGGTGCACGGGCTCGGGCTCGTGCACCGCGACGTCAAGCCCTCCAACGTCCTGCTGACCCTCGACGGGCCCCGGCTCATCGACTTCGGCATCGCCCGCGCCACCGACGGCACCACCTCACTGACCGCCTCCGGTGCCTCGGTCGGCTCACCCGGCTACATGTCGCCCGAGCAGATCCTCGGCCGGCCCGTCACCGGCGCCGGCGACGTCTTCAGCCTCGGCGCCGTGCTGGTGTACGCCGCCACCGGGCAGCCGCCGTTCCCGGGCGACAGCGCGCCCACGCTGCTGTACCTGGTGGTGCACGAGGAGCCGCAACTGCACGGTATGACCGGCGAGCTGCGCGACCTGGCCCTCGCGTGCCTGGCGAAGGACCCGGCCGCCCGGCCGGAGCCGGCGGAGCTGGTGCGCGGGCTGACGGCGGGCGGCGAGGCGGCGCATCTCGTACGCCCCGGATGGCTGCCGCCGCCGGTCACGGAGCAGATCAGCCGGCGTGCGGTGGAGCTGCTGGCGATGGAGGCGCAGCCGGCGGCGGCGCCGGAGCGGCGGGACGACGGGCTGCCGTCGGGTCCTGTGCCGTTGCAGGCGGCGGAGTACGGGCCGGGGGCGTTCGGGCCGCCGCCGGTGCTGGACGAGACGGCGCCGGGGACGCAGGGGGCGCCGGGGGCTCCGGGTGCGGCGACGCCGCCGGGCGGGTCCGGGGCGCAGGGGGCCGGTGCTGCCGGAGCCGGTGCAGGGGCCGCCGGAGCCGCCGCCTTCGGCGCCGTCGGGGCGACGGCGCCCGAGCGGCGTGCGGAACTCGGTCTGCGCTCGCGCCGGTTCAGCTGCACCCTGGTGCTCTCCGTCGCCGGCGCGCTGGCGGCGCTGATGCTGGGCCTGTTCTTCGTACCCGGACTGCTGGACGACGACGGCGCGGACAGCACGCAGGCAGGCGACACCACCGGCGGCGCCTCGGCGGGCAGCGGCAACGAGGACGGCGGCGACTCCGGCGTGGAGCCCTCCGCGGAGCCGACGCAGGAGCCGGAGCCGACGGGCGCGGCGGTGGACGGCGTGCCGGAGAAGTTCACCGGCACCTGGCAGGGCGAGATCGTCCAGGAGGACGGCGTCCCGAACGGCGACGTCAGCGTGGAGATCAAGACGGGCGGGAAGGGCGAGTACGTCGCGTACTTCGACTACTCCGTCCTCGACGTCGCGCACTGCTACAGCCGCGCCAAGCTCACCGTCGCCACCGCCACCACCCTCACCCTCCGCGAGGAGGACGACCCGGCGCGGAAGAACACCGAGGGCGTCTGCGCCCCCGGTGAGTCGACGGTCACGCTGACCCACAAGGGCGGCACGACCGTCGAGTACCGCTCCGACGCCGCCGCCTCGGGCAACCCGCGCTCGACGCTCACGAAGGGCACCGGCCGCGGGGGACGGGCTGAGGACGCCGGCTGAGGACGCCGGCTGAGGACGCCCGCTGAGGACGCCGGCCGAGGGCGCCGGCTGAGGGAGAGGCCCGGCCGGAGCCGGTGACCTGCTCCGCGTAGGCTGGGTTCCGCTCGTACGCACCATTCGCGGAAGGGGCGGTCACCGTGACCACCGATGTGCAGGAAGTCCTGGACCGCGCCGCCGCGGGCGGTCGCGTCACCCCCGCCGAGGCCCTCGACCTGTACCGCTCCGCCCCGCTGCACGCGCTGGGCGCCGCCGCCGACGCCGTACGCCGCCGGCGCTACGCCGGGACCGAGCACATCGCGACGTACATCATCGAGCGGAACATCAACTACACCAACGTCTGCGTCACCGCCTGCAAGTTCTGCGCCTTCTACGCCCCGCCCACCGCCAAGGACAAGGGCTGGATCCGCGGCCTGGACGACATCCTGCGCCGCTGCGAGGAGACCGTGCGGCTCGGCGGCACGCAGATCATGTTCCAGGGCGGCCACCACCCCGACTTCGGCGTGGAGTACTACGAAGAGCACTTCTCCGCGATCAAGAAGGCGTACCCGCAGCTCGTCATCCACTCCCTCGGCGCCTCCGAGGTCGAGCACATGTCCCGCATCTCCGGCACCACCGCCGAGGACGCCATCCGCCGGATCCACGCCGCCGGCCTGGACTCCTTCGCCGGCGCCGGCGCCGAACTGCTGCCGGCCCGGCCGCGGCAGGCCATCGCGCCGCTGAAGGAGAGCGGCGAGCGGTGGCTGGAGATCATGGAGATCGCGCACGGCCTCGGCGTGGAGTCGACGTCCACGATGCTGATGGGCACGGGCGAGACGAACGCGGAGCGGATCGAGCACCTGCGGATGATCCGCGACGTGCAGGACCGCACCGGCGGGTTCCGGGCGTTCATCCCGTACACGTACCAGCCGGAGAACAACAAGCTGAAGGGCCGCACGCAGGCGACCACGCTGGAGTACCTGCGGATGATCGCCATCGCGCGGATCTTCCTCGACAACGTCGCGCACATCCAGGGGTCCTGGCTGACCACCGGCAAGGACGTCGGCCAGTTGACGCTGCACTACGGGGCGGACGACCTCGGCTCGGTGATGCTGGAGGAGAACGTGGTGTCCTCCGCCGGGGCGCGGCACCGCTCGAACCTGCGGGAGATCATCGAGATGATCCGCGGCGCCGACCGGGTGCCGGCGCAGCGGGCGACAACATATGAGCATCTTGTGGTGCACGACGACCCGGCGCACGACCCCGTGGACGACCGTGTCGTCTCGCACCTGTCGTCCACCGCCATCGAGGGCGGCACGGCGCACCCGGAGCTGACGCTGGTGGAGGCGGACCGGTGACGCGCGCGACCCTGGAGAAGCAGCCGCACGAGGTGGCGGCGATGTTCGACGACGTCGCCGCGAACTACGACCTCACCAACGACGTCCTCTCCCTCGGCCAGGCACGGCTGTGGCGCAAGGCCGTCGCCCGCGCGGTCGACGCGCGGCCGGGGCAGCGGATCCTGGACCTGGCGGCGGGCACGGGCACGTCGTCGCTGCCGTTCACGGCGGCGGGCGCGTACGTGGTGCCGTGCGACTTCTCGCTGGGGATGCTGCGCGAGGGCAAGCGGCGCCACCCGCGGCTGCCGCTGACGGCGGGGGACGCGACGCGGCTGCCGTTCGCCGACGGGGTGTTCGACGCGGTGACGATCTCCTTCGGGCTGCGCAACGTCCAGGAGACGGCCGCGGCGCTGCGCGAGATGCGGCGGGTGACGCGGCCGGGCGGCCGGCTGGTGATCTGTGAGTTCTCCCACCCCACGTGGGCGCCGTTCCGGACTGTCTACACGGAGTACCTGATGCGCGCGCTGCCGCCGATCGCGGAGCGCGTGAGCAGCAGCCCGGACGCGTACGTCTACCTCGCGGAGTCCATCCGCGCCTGGCCGGACCAGCCGGCGCTGGCGGCGCAGCTCGCCGCCGCCGGCTGGACCCGCCCGGCGTGGCGCAACCTCAGCGGCGGCATCGTCGCCCTCCACCGCGGCTACGCCCCGAGCTGAGCCGTCCGGGCCCGGGGCGGGCGCGGGGGTGTCGGAGGCGGCACTTAGACTTCTGGGTAACGACCCGCGTCCCTGGGAGCCGCCGTGACCGACGCCTCTGAGTCCACCCGCACCGCCGATGTGATCGTCGTCGGAGCCGGGCCAGGCGGCTCGACGACCGCGTACTACCTCGCCAAGGCCGGGCTCGACGTCCTGCTCCTGGAGAAGACGGCGTTCCCCCGCGAGAAGGTCTGCGGCGACGGGCTCACCCCGCGCGCGACGAAGCAGCTCATCGCCATGGGCATCGACGTCTCCGAAGAGGCCGGCTGGCTGCGGAACAAGGGCCTGCGGATCCTCGCCGGGGGCAACAGGCTCCAGCTCGACTGGCCGGAGCTCGCCGCCTACCCGGACTACGGGCTGGTGCGCAAGCGCGACGACTTCGACCAGCAGCTCGCCCAGCAGGCGCAGAAGGCGGGCGCGCGGCTGTACGAGCGGTGCAACGTCGGACAGCCGGTCATCGACGAGCGCACGGGCCGGATCACGGGCGTCCACGCCAAGCTCGGCGAGGAGAAGACCCCCGTTACCTTCCACGCCCCGCTGGTGATCGCCGCCGACGGCAACTCCTCGCGGCTCTCGCTGGCCATGGGCCTGCACCGCAACGAGAAGCGCCCGATGGGCGTCGCCGTACGGACGTACTTCACCTCCCCGCGGCACGAGGACGACTATCTGGAGTCCTGGCTGGAGCTGTGGGACAAGCGCGGCCCGGAGGACCGGCTGCTGCCGGGCTACGGCTGGGTGTTCGGCATGGGCGACGGCACCTCCAACGTCGGCCTCGGCATCCTCAACTCCTCGTCCGCCTTCAAGGAGCTCGACTGGCGGGACGTGCTCAAGGCGTGGTGCGCCTCGATGCCGGAGGAGTGGGGCTACACCCCGGACAACATGACGGGCCCCATCCGCGGCGCCGCCCTGCCCATGGCCTTCAACCGCCAGCCCCACTACGACCGCGGCCTGCTCCTCGTCGGCGACGCCGGCGGCATGGTCAACCCGTTCAACGGCGAGGGCATCGCGTACGCGATGGAGTCCGGCCAGATCGTCGCGGACGTCGTCGTCCAGGCCCACGGCCGCGGGACGCACGCCCAGCGCGAGCTGGCCCTGAAGCGCTACCCGAAGGTCCTCAAGGACACCTACGGCGGCTACTACCAACTGGGCCGCGCCTTCGTCCGCCTCATCGGCAACCCGAAGGTCATGAAGCTCGCCACCGAACGGGGCCTCACGCACCCGGTCCTGATGCGCTTCACCCTGAAGCTCCTGGCGAACCTCACGGACCCTCAGGGCGGCGACGCGATGGACCGCATCATCAACGGCCTGACGAAGGTCACCCCCCGCGCGTGACGGCTGAACGCGACGGCAGTGGCGTGCGCCTGGCCGGTGGTGTTCTGCTGTCGCCAACGGAGCTGGCTGACCTGCAGGACGCCCTGGGCGTGGCACGGCTGGAACGTGCCAGGGCGAGGGGTATCGCCGAAGATCCGGTGCCGCATGACGTGGCTCGGGCCCGGCTGCTTGAGGCGACGGGCCTGCCGGAGGGTGAGGCGTGACCTGGACGGTCACCTGGGAGCCGCGGGCGCTGGATGAAGCCGCGGGCTTCCCTGCAGAGGGATCCGGCCGGTGTCCGGTCCCTGCTTGAGGCTCCTGGCGCCCTCGCCAGCGGCCCTGCCGGGCGCCCGCCACTGGGGCACCGCCCACTACCGGCTGCGACGTGGCCCGTGGCGCGTGCTGTATCGCGTCGATGAGCTGAGTCGCGGCATCCACATCGAACACGTCGGCCGCAGCTCGTGCAGCCGGGCTCGAGAACTCGCGCACACACGCTCGCGTAGGCGGCGCTGATGAAGAGCCCTCATCGTCTCTGGTTTGCTCCAGAAGCACTGACGCCCACGGCTGTCACTCCTGCCTACTAGGATCGCCTTGTGGTCACGCAGGCAGGGGTGGAAGAGAGCGGAGCGTCCGAGTTGGCTTGGGCGGGTGCCGCAGATGCCTTGATCGAGGTACGTCACGGGGACTCGTATGACCTGATGGCAGATCTGCCAGGTGAATCTATCGACCTGTTGATCACCTCACCGCCGTACTGGGGGCTGCGAACCTACGGCCAGGAGCACAACGAGGAAATCCTGAAGGAGTGGCTTGCTGAGGACTCTGCCAGGGTGCAGACCGACGTGCCCCCGTACGAGTGGTACCGCGAGCACGGGGGAGTTTTGGGCCTTGAGCCCCTCCCCGAGTGGTTCATCGGGCATCTCGTTGAGATCCTTCAGCGTGGAGCGCATGCTCTCAAGGCTGAGGGCAGCATGTGGATCAACGTTGGAGACACCTACTTCGCACGCTGGTCGAGCATTCGGCACGATGGCAGGCAAGGGCTGGGTGACAATCCACGTTCTCGGCGACGGACCCCTATGGGGGGATATCGGCAGGAGAAGCAGCTCCTCATGGTTCCCGCGCGCTTCGCTATCGCAATGCAGGAGCGTAGATGGATCCTCAGGAATGATCTGATCTGGCACAAGCCGAACGTGCCTCCGCGTCCAGAGAAGGACAGACTGCGGCTTGCTCATGAACATTTCTTTCACTTTGTTAAGCGAGCAAAGGAAGGGCGTCCGAAGTACCACTACGATATGGCGCAGGTGGAAGAAGGGGCACGGGACGTCGCCTTCTACGAGTTCGACGAAGCTGGATACGAGGATGCAGAACCTGCTTACTACGACTTCCAGGTCGTAGAGGGGAATGAACACGATGTCGTGACCACTCATGTCCGGTCAGGCTCAGACGGTCATTCGGCCACCTTTCCGATTTCCCTTATCAGACCGCGCATCCTTAGTTCCTGCCCGCCCGGTGGAACCGTTCTTGACCCTTTCTGTGGCACCGGGAGGTCGTTGACGGTCGCTGCTCAGACAGGCCGGAGTGCTATCGGCTTTGAGCTCAACCCAGAGTTTTACGAAGCTGCTACAAGGAACGCCCATCAAGTTCTCGGGCAGCTTTCGATCGGTGTTCCGGGAGTCGATTTCACGGGATCGGGGTCTTGAATGGCAAAGTCCGAAGGGGCGTCTCCTAAGAAGAAGACGCCCAGCAACTTCATCGCCGAGTGGTACGGGCATCGACTCTATCCCGAGGTCGCACAGACGGATGCCAGCCTCAGCGATCAGCAGGCGCAACGCTGCCCGTTTCTTAGCGTAGCCACGGGAACGGACTACCAGTGTGTGAAGGTTGGTCGAAACAAAGGGAAGTCGCGAGGTGTCTGCACAGTCAGCAGCATCAGTAGGCGCAGCGATGTGCGCCAGGACTGGTTGGTGTGCCCCTTTCGCGCTCTCGACACCGCTATGCTCCGTGATGCCGCGCACCGTCTCTTCGGGTACGACATTGCTGACGACATCACTCTTACTCCGGCTACTCTCCTTGAGGATGATGCGGAGATCGAGAAGCTGCGTAATCGCGTTGCGGCTGGCCAGCCGACAATGGTCTACTTCCAGAACAATCTCGGTGGCGAGATTAAGCTCAGTGAAACTGAGCGTTCCCCTGCCTTTTCTTTCGACTCGACGATGGTTGAAGTGGCCAAGGATTCGACCGGATCGTTAAGTGTGGGGAGGTACGGGATCTTCGAGATTCAGACTGCCGATTTTCATGGAACATACGAGCAGGCTGTTCGCAATATCAGTGAGAATCTTCGTATGTATCCAGACGAGTTCAAGCAGCAGCTCGACGGCCACCAGCATCTTCTTGCCGAGCGTGTCGAAGGGCCAAATTACTCGAACATCTTCAAGCGCACCTTCTACCAGATGATTGTGAAGTTTCAAGTGGGTGCGCATGATACCTCGGCAGGATGTATCTTCGCGATTCCTCGTGCTGTGTGGGGTAGCTGGCAGAAGCACCTTGGGGCGCCTGAACTGATTCCTGCGCCGGACGGAACCTACCGACTCAGCAAGCCCAATGTTGATTTTGAAGTGTCGCCGCAAGCCTGGATCTACGTCTTCGACACGGAGGTTTCCGCGACGCAGACGCCGAACAAACTGAATCTCTGGCGAGTCATCGGGACTGATGCCCCAACCCTGGCCTACTTTGCGTTGGAGGCCGCGCCGGAAGCGGTCCTTGAGGCTGGCGGTTCCGCCGACAGACTTCGTGACCGCATCACTGTGAAGCTCGCTGAGTACCTTCCTGAGCTTCGTCCGGAGCCCGCAAGGGGGCGCGCGAGGCCGGTGTCCGGTGCTGGCGGACCTCGCGGGCCCGCGGGGCGGTGACGCGATGGACCGCGTCATCGGCCTGACGAAGGTCGCGCCCTGTGCACAGTCCCCCGGTCGACCGCGGTCGACCGCGGTCGACTCGGCGATTCCGGTCGCCGGGTCATCCATCTTCGTCTCCGCCGTCGCGTCCTGCTCCGCCCGTAGCGTCTCCGGGCAGTAACCGGCGGCGTTACGTGAGATCGCAGCGAACTCACCCCGCGACACGAGCCGGCGCGGCTGCGCTTGAGATTTCACGCACCCACCGCCAGTGCAGTGCCGGCAATCCAGTGAGCCGACCAGGCGCGCCCGTACGGTCTTGCCGCAGTGCTGACGCAGGAACCAGGTGATCTCAGCGCCGAGTCCAGCCGCAACCAGCAGACCGCGTCCTCGCTCGCGGTGGTGCGGACCGGCGTCCTGAGCGATCACGTCGGCGAAGTCGGGGAAGTCCGGAACCGGGTCGGAGACCTCGATCACCAGTCCGCCGCATTCGAGGAGGGCGATGCGCAACGCCAGTTGGTGCCCGGCCAGCCGACCGTGCTGGATCGCATTCGACACCAGTTCGGAGACGATGAGGACGGCGTCCCCGATGTCTCCGTGCCAGCCCCAGCTCATCAGCGTGCGACGGGTATGGATGCGAGTCAGCCGCGCCGACCGCTTGACCATGGTGTAGCGCATCGCCCACTCCTGGACGGTGTGCTCGTCGATGTCCTGTACGTGTGGTGCCACTGCCGTCACCGATCTCCTCTGCGCTGAGCGTCGTCACGTGGAGCGGAAGAGCACGATGGGTATGCGTGAGGTCGCTCAGCGCGACTACGCTGGGGTAGGACGTCTCCCGCTTGTCGCCTGGCTACGAACGTACGGTGACTGTGCGGGGCACAAAACTGACGCAGGGTACGAGTTGCTTGAGACTCGGGCACGCGGGGAGCAAGCCATGACGCCGACGCGGTCGCGCAGCGGTGACGGAACGCTGACCAGTGCGCAGGGTTCGCGCACACGGCCTCGCGGCGGGGTCGTGACCGGGCACCTCTTCAAGATCGTCCGGGAGCGGATGCCACGCACCCAGTGTGAGTTGGCGGAGGAAGTCGGTGTCGACTCAACGACGGTCCAAGGGTGGGAATCCGGCCGCCGGCCACTGACCGCGATCCCGTCTGCGCAGTTCCTTGCCCTACGCCGGCATGTGCTGAGGGCCGGTGCGGATCCCGAGCTGCTGGTGCTCCTGGCCGACGCCATGGACGCAGATTCGGTGATCGGCTATGCGCTTGGGGCCAGACGTACGAGCAAGGACTTCCGCGACCATCCACTGGCTGGGTGGGTATTCACCCGCTCGGCGACCCACATGCTCACGTGGGCGATCAACGGGGTGGCTCCCGCAGCTCTGCCGCGGCAGGCCGGGCCGGTGCCCAGGCGGCGGGGGCCGACGCCCGCGGCCCCTTATCTGAGTGCCGACGAACAACGCCGGTTCTTCGACCACCTCCGCCGTTCTGCCGAACTGGCCGACCACTCCGGGGAGGAGGGAGCGCTACTCCGTCGACAGGCGCTCTACCTGTGCAGCTTCGACTCCGCTCCCGACACGCACGCATGGCTTAGCCAGATGCAAAGCCGCCGGACGACGCAGCTCACCCATGCTGCCTGGACGCCTGCCTGGTCCGATGCACGATCCCTGGCCACTTCTTTGACCCGGCATGGCGACGCCGAAATGCTGCACGCCTTCATCGAGCGCGGCATGAGCAGTGACGCCGGTGAGAACGCCAATCTCAATTACTGGGCGCACTGGCTCGGGCTGGACCGGTTGCCGCGATCCGACGACTCGTTCATGGCCGATCCATTGCCCGGCTCGTGGGATCCCGGAGCACTTCTCCGAAGCATTGTGGACCGCCTCGATCCCGCGCTCGGCTGCGTAGATCTCAACGTGCACTCGGTCTGGGCTCTCCTCGTCTCTCGTCCCGGTCTCCTGGCGTCGGACCCCCGGCTGGCCCATGACCTGCGATGCCGGGTCTCCCTGCTGCTCGACGGCGACCGGGTGTCCAGACAGGCCCGGCGCGAGCTGGACTCGGTGCACTACGGTCTGAGGCTGAGTACGCCGTGAGCTGTCGGAGGGACGAGGACCCCATGACCGATGACGCACCCGCCAAGGGCTCCGTGGGCTATCTGCTGGAGATGGGGACCCTGAAGCGGGCGCGGCGCACCGGCTGGTGGATCGTGGGCGTGAAGGATCCCGAGAGCGTCGCGGAGCACAGCTTTCGTACCGCGGTCATCGGAGCCGTGCTGGCCATGCTCGAAGGGGCCGACCCCGCCAAGGTGGCTCTCCTGTGCACCTTCCACGACACCCAGGAGACGCGCGTCGGCGACATCCCCTGGATCGGGCGGCGCTACCTCAGCGCGGCGAAGAACGAGGACGTGACCGCCGACCAGCTCGCGGACGCGCATCCCGCGGTCGCCGCCGGGATCCAGGCGGTCGTCGACGAGTACGAGAACGGCGACTCGACCGAGGTCGTCGTGGCGCACGACGCGGACCGGCTGGAGTGCATGCTCCAGGGCATGGAGTACCTCGAACAGGGCTACAGCAACGCCCAGGAGTGGGTGGACAGCACACGGGCGAGGCTGAAGACGGCGTCCGCCATAGCGCTCGCCGACGCCGCCCAGGGCATGAATTCCGCGGACTGGCAGCGAACCTATCTGCGATAACTCGATACGGCCCTGACGCAGGCGGCATTCGCGTTGCCCAGAGTGGACGCCCGAGCCGGCCGGGGTTCGTGGGCGGCGATCGGATGCGGACGTCCGAACGGAACCCGGCTTCCGTGGCGGGCTCGGCCGGACGTAACCTCCGCGCATGGCTGATGAGTTGCGCGGCGATCCTGCCGCACTGTCCCTTGAGCAACAGCGCGTGCCCAGCTCGGCGCGCGTCTGGAACTACTGGCTCGGCGGCAAGGACCACTACCGGGCGGACCGTGCCGCGGGGGAGGCGGTGGCCGCCTCCTATCCGCAGATCGTCACGCTGGCCCGGCGGTCCCGGCAGTTCCTGATCCGTGCGGTACGGCTGCTGGCCGGTGACCTCGGGGTGCGGCAGTTCCTCGACATCGGCACCGGCCTGCCCACCATGCTGAACACGCACGAGGTAGCGCAGGCGATCGCGCCCGAGTGCCGGGTGCTCTATGTCGACAACGACCCGATCGTGCTGGCCCACGCCCGCGCGCTGCTGACCAACACCACCCCGGAAGGCGTCACCGCCTACGCCGACGCCGACGTGCACAACCCCGAGCTGATCATCTCGGATGCCCGCAACGTGCTGAACTTCAACGAGCCCGTCGCGGTGGTGTGCCTCGGCATCCTCGGCTATGTCGCGGACTTCGAGGAGGCCAAGACCATCGCCGCCCGCGTGATGGACGCCGTCCCCTCGGGCAGCTACCTGCTGCTGCGGGACAACACCGACAGCGGCGAGGAGGTGCGGGAGGCCGCGGACAAGTACGCCGAGAGCGGCGTCGACCCGTACCACCTGCGGACGGTGGCGCAGTTGCACGAGTTCTTCACCGGCCTTGAGCTGCTTGAGCCCGGCCTGGTGCCGGTGGAGGACTGGCACCCGGACGACACGGAGATAGGGACTGTCGCCGAGCACACGGGAGACCACGGAGGGCTCGCCCGAAAGCCGTGAGCCCCGCGGAGTGCGCCGGCGGCGGAGGCGCTGCCCCCGCGCCCCGAGCTTGAGAATCCGCGCACACGCGCGGCGCCGGAGCCACACGCGAGAGCCCCCCCGCCGCACGGACGCTGTTGGTTTAATCCGGGGGCCTGCGTGACGTCGGCCTGTGTGACCCCGTTGGGGTTGTGCAGGCCGTCGTCGTGCTTCTGGGGTGGGTTCGTGTCGTTGCGTGGGGTGGAGTTGGCGGAGATCCCGGAGGAGACCGTGCGGTTGGCGCGTGCGGTGTTCCCGAAGGGCTGTCTGGTGATGCGGGTGCGGGATGCGCTCGGGCCGGTCTTCGCTGACGCCGACTTCGAGGAGCTGTTTCCGGTGCGG